>JBBIPS010000036.1:0-14769 GCA_037442725.1 Burkholderiales bacterium
CCACCGGCAGGACGGTCGTGGCCACCAGCGCGCGGGCGAACACCTTCACCGTCACCGGCAGGAATACGTTCCAGTGCGTCGGCCCCTGAAGACAACGCAGGCCGACGTGGGTGCGGCCGAACGGACGCTGCCCCGGTGGCAGGTAGGGCTCGATCCGATCGCAGGCGGCGAGCTGCAGCCGCGGGTCGAGTTTTCCGACGACGACCTCGACCCGCACCGGGCCGGCCTGGGCGTCCCAGGCGGTGGACGCCGCGTCGTTGGCCAGGCGTTCGAGCTGCTGCGCCACCGGGGCCGCGATCGACGAATCCGCAGCGGTGCGCAGCGCCTCGGTCGTCCCGGTCGACGCGGCAGCGGCCGGCTGCGACGCGGACGACGCCGAGGGTGCCGCCGCGGCCACGGCTGCGGCGCTGACGGCCAGCACGGCACCACCGAGCCAGGCTGTGGCCAGGCGGCGCCGCGGCGCGCGGGAGGTGGCGTGGGCGATCGTGTGCACGGCTCGCATGGTCGTCGCTGGCGCGGCCGCCCGATGGCGCGAAAAGACCGGCGTTGCCGGCGCTGTTCGCGCTCATGTTGCGGCCCGGCCTGACCACAATGGTCCGGCATCGAAGCGCGCACTGCGTGCTCGACAGGTCGCACTCCCGCGGGTGGGGGTGCGGTTCGACGCGACCCGACAGAGAGGCCCAGCGCATGCCAGCCCTGACCCAAGCCCTCGATTTCCAGGCCCAGGCGCTGGTGCTGCGCTCCGAGCGCCAGCGGCTGATCGCCGGCAACATCGCCAACGCCGATACGCCGGGCTACGTGGCGCGCGAGATGGACTTTGCCCGCGCGCTGCGCGAGGCCACCGGCGCAGCGCCGACGGCCGGCGCGCTGGCGACGACGAGCCCCGGCCACATCGCGGCGCCCTCCGGGGCACGCAGCGACCCCGAGCTGCTCTACGCCAGCCACGCCCAGGACAGCGTCGACCGCAACACCGTCGACCTCGATCGCGAGCGCGCCAGCTTCGCGGAGAACTCGGTCAAGTACGAGGCCACGCTGCGCTTCATCAACGCGGACGTGCGCATGATGCTCGACGCGATGAGGAACCCGAACCAGACCTGACAGCCGAGCCGGCTGAAGAGGAATCGACATGAGCATGTTCCGCATCTTCGACGTCTCGGGCAGTGCCGTGAGCGCGCAGAGCCAGCGCCTGAACACGGTGGCGTCGAACCTGGCCAACGCCGACACCGTGGCCGGCCCCGACGGCCAGGCCTACAAGGCGCGCCAGGTGGTGTTCCAGACGACGCTGATGGACGAGGTGGGCAGCGGCCCCGCCGCGGCCGGCGTGCGCGTGGCCGACGTGGTCGAGGACACCCGCCCCGGGCGCAAGGTGCATGACCCGAACCACCCGGCCGCCGACGCCCAGGGTTACGTGACCTACAGCAACGTCAACCCGATCGAGGAGATGGTCAACATGATCTCGGCCTCGCGCTCGTACCAGAACAACATCGAAGTGATGAACACCGCCAGGAGCCTGCTGCTCAAGACCCTGCAGCTCGGCCAGGCCTGACGAGCCCGAACCGACAGGAGCCACCGATGACACCCACGACCGCCACCGCGACATCGACCAACGCGCTGCTCGGCGTCAACGCCGGCAGCCCCAGCGCCGCGGCCGCGAGCGACGCCGGCGACCGCTTCCTGAAGCTGCTCGTGACGCAGATGCAGAACCAGGACCCGCTCAATCCGATGGACAACGCGCAGGTGACCTCGCAGATGGCGCAGATCAGCACCGTCAGCGGGATCGACAAGTTGAATGCCTCGATCGGCGGCATCAACAGCCTGCTGCTGCAGTCGCAGTCGCTCGAAGGCGCGGGCCTGGTCGGCAAGAGCGTGCTGCTGGCGGGCAACCAGCTCGAGCTGGCCGCCGACGGCAGCGCCAGCGGCGGCTTCGAACTCGCCGGCGCCGCCGATGCGGTGACGGTGAGCGTGAAGAACGCCGCCGGCAAGGTGATCGACACCCTCGAGCTCGGCGCCGAGTCGGGCGGGCGGCACGGCTTCGACTGGAAGTCGGCCGACGCCGCGCTCACCGGGCTGACCTTCAGCGTCGCCGCACGCGCCGGTGCCGCAGCGGTGAACGCCACACCTCTGGTGGCCGACACCGTCGACGCCGTCTACAGCGACGGCGGGCAACTCAACGTCGGCACGCGCAACCACGGCGTCGTCAGGTACGGCGACGTGCTGGGCGTGTCCTGAACGCCGCGCGCCGTCCCCCCGCATCACCTCCAGGAGCCCCGCATGTCATTCCAGCAAGGCCTGTCCGGCCTGAACGCGACGAGCAAGAACCTCGACGTCATCGGCAACAACATCGCCAATGCCAACACCTACGGCGCCAAGGTGGCGCGCGCCGAGTTCGGCGACCTCTACGCCAACGCACTCAACGGCAGCGGCGGCAGCCCGATCGGCATCGGCGTCGACCTGACGCAGGTGACACAGCAGTTCAGCCAGGGCAACATCTCGGCCACCGGCAGCGCGCTCGACCTGGCGATCAACGGCAACGGCTTCTTCCAGCTCGACAGTGCCGGCGCCACGGTCTACTCGCGCAACGGCCAGTTCCAGCTCGACAAGGACGGCAACCTGGTCAATGCGACAGGGCAGAAGCTGCTCGGCTACGCCGCCGCGACCGACGGCTCGATCATCCCGTCGACGATCCAGGCGCTCAAGCTGCCGACCGCCGGCGTTGCGCCCGCGGCCAGCACCCAGGTGACGCTCGAGTTCAACCTCGACTCGCGCAAGAGCGCGACGCGCCCGGCCGCGGCGCCGTTCATCGATTTCCAGAACCCCGCCACCTACAACAACGCCACCTCGGTGTCGGTGTTCGACGGCAAGGGCCAGGACGTCGCGCTGACCTTCTACTTCCAGAAGACCGCCGCCGACACCTGGGACGTCTACGCCACCGCCAACGGCCAGCCGGTTCCGGACCCGGCGGTCCTGGCGCCGGTCGTCGCGGGGCTGGCGTTCGATCCGAGCAAGGGCACGGTCGACGCCGCCTTCGCCGGCGTGCCGCCGTTCGACGTGCCCTCGGTGCCGCTCACCGGTGGCGGCAGCTCGGTGGCGATCCCGGGACTCCAGCTCGACCTCACCGGTGCCACGCAGTACGGTGCGGCGTTCTCGGTGACGAACCTGACGCAGGACGGCTACTCGGCCGGCCAGCTCACCGGCGTCAACATCGACAAGACCGGCATCATCAAGGCGCAGTACTCGAACGGCCAGGCCAAGGCGGCCGGCCAGCTGGTGCTCGCGACCTTCCGCAATCCGCAGGGGCTGCAGCCGCTGGGCGGCAACGCCTGGGCGTCGAGCCACACCACCGGCGACCCGATCATGGGCCCGGCCGGGCAGGGCAACCTGGGCGTGCTGCAGTCGAACGCGCTCGAGGAATCGAACGTCGACCTCACCGCCGAACTGGTCGACATGATCACCGCGCAGCGCGCCTACCAGGCCAACGCGCAGAGCATCAGGACGCAGGACCAGGTGCTGCAGACGCTGGTCAACCTGCGTTGATGAACCTCGGCCGCGCGATCGACGGGGTGGGCACCGGGCCTCGCGCCGTGGTGCGTGGTCGCGGCGTGCGCGTGCTGCGCCAACAGGAGTTCGCATGGACCGCGTGATCTATCTTGCAATGGCCGGCGCCAAGGCGACGATGCAGCGCCAGGACGTGCTCGCCAACAACCTGGCCAACGCCTCGACGACCGGATTCCGCGCCGAACTGACGGCCATGCGCGCAGTGCCGGTGCTCGGCGACGGCGCCAGCACGCGCGTCTACGCGCTCGAGTCGACGCCGGGCTACAACCCCGAGCCGGGTCCGGTGCAGGCCACCGGGCGCAACCTGGACGTGGCGCTGAAGGGCGGCGCGTGGCTCGCGGTGCAGGGTGCCGATGGCACCGAGGCCTACACGCGAGCCGGCGCGCTCGACGTCGACGCCCAGGGCCAGCTCGTCACGCGTGCCGGGCTGATGGTGCTCGGCGACGGCGGGCCTATCACCGTGCCCGCCAACGCGGAATTGCAGATCGGCGCCGACGGTACGGTCAGCGCCAAGGTCGGCAACGGCCGGCCGCAGGGCGTCGGCCGGTTGAAGCTGGTGACGCCCGAGGTGCCGCTGACGCGCGGCGTCGACGGCCTGTTCCGTGCCGAAGCGGGCGACCTGCCGGCCGACGCGACGGCGCGGCTGCAGGACGGCGCGCTCGAAGGCAGCAACGTCAGCCCGGTCGAGTCGATGGTGGCGATGATCGCCGCCGCGCGCCAGTTCGAGCAGCAGATGAAGATGCTGCAGAGCGCGCAGGACAAGGAGCAGGCGGCGACCCGGCTGCTGTCCAGTTCGGCGTGAGGCGCTGACCGGCGCGCGCTGGCGCGCACTGCGTTGCGCTCGTTCGTGCGCGCGGTCGGCCGCACCCTTCGGCGGCGCCGGGCACGTCGATGTGGCGCGGCGTCGCGGACCGAGTCCGGATCGAAGTCATCGCGCCGCGCGCCGCCGCACCGCGTCGATGTAGGCCTGGCCATCGGGCGGCAGCCCGTTGCGCTGCGAGGTCCAGATCATCTCGCCCAGGCACTCCATGACCTCGTGGTGCGCCGCGTGCAGCGAGTTGCACCGCGTCGCGAGCCGCTCGACCGCGTGCCGGATGCCGGCAGGCTGGTCGATGCTGCATTGCTCGCTGATCGTCAGGTGCATCGCCAGGTGCAGGAACGGGTTCGGGCGTCCCTGCTCGACGCTGTAGCTGGCCGCGAGTGCGGCGTCCAGGTCGGCCAGGTCGACCTGGTACTCGGGATGCTCGTCGACCCACGGCGCCGCCAGCGCTTCCATGGTCGTCAACGGCAACCCTGCGCGCAGCTTGCGCTGCGTCGCGCAGAAGAATTGCCTGACGTCGTGCTGCGAGGGTTGGAACATCCGACAATTGTCGCCCGCTGCCCGATCCTGTCGTTGCTGCCATGACCCTGACCACCGCCCGGCTGTTCACCGAAGCCCGCACCCAGAACGGCTACCTAGACGACCCGGTGCCCGACGCGCAACTGCGCGAACTCTACGAACTCGTCAAGTTCGGACCGACCTCGGCCAACACCTGCCCGGCGCGTTTCAGGTTCGTGCGCAGCGCCGAGGCCAAGGCGCGGCTGCTCGCGTGCGTGGCGCCCGGCAACGTGGCCAGGATCACCGAGGCGCCGGTGACGGTCATCATCGGCATGGACCTGGCGTTCTACGAGCACTTGCCCACGCTGTTCCCGCACACCGACGCGCGCGCCTGGTTCGCCGCCAAGCCGGCACTGATCGAAGCGACCGCGTTGCGCAACTCGAGCCTGCAGGGCGGCTACCTGATCCTCGCGGCGCGTGCGCTCGGCCTCGACTGCGGGCCGATGAGCGGTTTCGATGCCGAGCGGCTCGACGCTGCGTTCTGGGCCGGCACGACGGTGCGGACCAATTTCATCTGCACGCTCGGCCACGGCAACCCGGCCAAGGTGTTCGCGCGCAACCCGCGACTGACGTTCGACGAAGCCTGCGCGCTGGTCTGAAGCACGGCCTGGGCGGCGCGGCCGGGCCCGCCGTGCCGGTCGGCCCGGCGGCAGTGCCCACGGCGGGGCGCGACCTTGGGTTAGTCCGGTGCCGGCAGGCGCCGCGCTGCCCGTAACATCGCTGCAAACGCAGATTCGAACGGGAGTCGGGCATGCCGGGCATCGTGGTCGCCAATCCCAAGGGTGGGACGGGCAAGAGCACGCTGGCGACGAACGTCGCCGGGCTGCTGGCGCGCCAGGGCCACGCGGTGATGCTCGGTGACGTCGATCGGCAGCAGTCGTCGCGCCAGTGGCTGGCCTTGCGGCCGCCGCAGCTGCCGCCGATCAAGGGCTGGGACCTGGCCGGCGAGCGCATCGTGCGTCCGCCCGCGGGCACCACGCACGTCGTGCTCGACACGCCCGCCGGACTGAACGGCGCGCGGCTCGACGCGGTGATGAGGATCGTCGACAAGCTGATGATCCCGCTGCAGCCCAGCCTGTTCGACATCCAGGCCACCCACCCCTTCGTGCAGGCGCTGCGTGCGCATCGACGTGCCGACCGGGTGCAGTTCGCGCTGGTGGCGATGCGCGTCAAGGAGCACACGCACGCCAACGAGCACCTGCGCGAGTTCGTCGCCACGCTCGGCCTGCCGCTGCTGGGCGACCTGCGCGACACGCAGAACTACGTCCACCTGGCCGCGCGTGGCCTGACGCTGTGGGACGTCGCGGCGAGCCGCGTCGAGCGCGACCTGGCGCAATGGCAACCGATCATCCACTGGCTCACCCGATGACCCACCCCGACTCCGCGACCTCCACGGGCGCACCCGCCGCGCCGCACCGCCCCAGGCGCTTCGCCACCCTGCTGTCGCTGCGCGACCTGGTCGGCCGGGAACTGGCCACCAGCGACTGGCTCGTCGTCGACCAGCAGCGCATCGACCAGTTCGCGCAGGCCACCGGCGATCACCAGTGGATCCACGTCGATCCGGCCCGAGCGGCGGCGGGCCCGTTCGGCACCACCATCGCGCACGGCTTCCTGACGTTGTCGCTGCTGCCCGCGCTGGGTGAATCGGCGCTGGCGATCGACGACGTCCGCATGGGCGTCAACTACGGGCTGAACAAGGTGCGCTTCATCGCACCGCTGCCGTGCGGCAGCCGCGTGCGCGGACACTTCAAGCTGCTCGGCTTCGAGGCGATCAAGGGCGGCGCGCAGCTGACGATGCAGGTCACGCTCGAGCGCGAAGGCGGCGCCAAACCGGTCTGTGTCGCCGAATCGGTGTCGCAGCGCTTCGTGTGATCGGCGTTGCCCAGGGCGGGCGCGGCATCGGGTGGGCGGCCGCACGCTGGATCGGCCGCCTGCTGCTGGCCGGATCCTGCGCGATCCTGCCGGCCGCGGCGTACGCCGAGGCTGCCGCCGTCGTCGCCGCCCGGCTTGCGCCCGACGAGCACATCCGGCTCGACGGCACGCTGTCGCACCCGGCCTGGCGGCGCGCGCCGGTTTACGACGCGTTCGTCGAGAACACCCCCGAGCTGGGCATCAAGGCGCGCCACGACACGCGCGTGCAGGTGCTGTTCGACGAGCGCGCGCTGTACGTCGGCGTGCAGGCGCTGGACACGCATCCCGAGCTGATCCGCGCGCCGCTGGTGCGCCATGACGGCGTGAATCGGACGCAGGATTTCGTCGTCGTCTATGTCGACGCCGTCGGCACACGCCAGTCGGCGCAGTTCTTCCGCGTCAACGCCGCCGGCAGCACGGCCGACGGCATGCACACCGCCGCCGACGACAGCGAGGACTTCGCGCCCGATTTCGACTTCGACGCCGCCGCTGCGCGCAACCCGCAGGGCTACACCGTGGTGCTGCGCATCCCGTTCGCATCGCTGCGCTTCGTCGCCGGTCGCGGCGGCAGCGGTTGGCGCTTCATGGTCGGGCGGCGCGTGCCGCGCGAGCAGTTCACCCTGGACACCTCGGTGCTGGTGCCGCGCGACGCCCCCAGCTTCATCGCCGCGCTGCAGCCGCTGCAGGGCGTCGTGCTGCCCGAGCGGCATCAGTTCCTGACCCTGCGACCGAGTCTGACCTGGCGCGAGCAGCGCGACGCGCCGGCCGGCGCACCGACGACGCGGGCGAGCAGCGTCGACGCGACGCTCGACGTCAAGTGGCGGCCGCTGCCCGAGTGGGTGCTGGACGCGACGCTGAACCCGGATTTCTCGCAGGTCGCGCTGGACGTTCCGCAACTCGCCGGCAACACGCGCTTTGCGCTGTCGCTGGCCGAGAAACGCCCCTTCTTCTTCGAGTCGAGCGATCTGCTGCGCACCCCCACCGAAGCGCTCTATACGCGCAGCCTGACCGAGCCGCGCTGGGGCCTGCGCAGCACCTGGCGCGCGCGCAGCCTGGCCGGTACCGCGTTCGCGATCGAGGATCGGGGTGGCGGCCTGGTGCTGCTGCCGGGCGCCTTCGGCACCGACCTGGCCGAGCAACCGGCGTCGAGCGCGCTGGCGTTGCGCCTGCGCCATGACACCGGGGCGCTGCAGTGGGGCGGGCTGGCCGTGGCGCGTCGCTACGCCGGCGCGCGCGGCGCCAACCAGGTCTTCGGCCCCGACCTGGCGTGGCAGATCGACCCGTCCTGGCGCTTGCGCGGCCAGTGGCTGCACTCGGACACCAGCGCGCAGCCCGACGGCCTGGGCGAGCTCGCGCGCGGGGCGCTGCAGCGCGCCGATCGCGTCATGCTGAAGCTGACGCGGCTGACCGACCACAGCGATGCAACGATCGGCATCGACGACATCGGCCGCGGGTTCCGGCACGACACCGGGTTCGTGCCGCAGAGCGGCGTGCGCGGCCTGAGCGCGAACTACTCGCACGGCTGGCGCCAGCTGGGTCCGCTCAACGAGGCGTGGCTGAACCTGCGCTTCGCGCAGGCCCGGGCCAAGCAGGACGGCACGATCGTCAGTCGCGACTTCTCTCCCGGCATCTGGCTGGCCGGGCCGCACAACCTGGACGCGTCGATCTACTGGCACGGACGCTCGCAGTTGCGCACCGCGGCGGCGGCACCCTTGCTCGACCAACACTTCTGGCAGGGCGACCTGACCTTCACGCCGGCGCCGTGGATTCCGTTTGCCGTGGCCAGCGTTCGCGTCGGCCGCCTGTCCGACGTGCTGGCCAACGAGGTGCGACCGGGCGGCGACTTCACGCTGTCGCTCACCACCCGGCCGCTGCCGCGGCTCGAGTTCGAGCCGCGCTGGTCGACCGCCTGGCTCGACCACGGCGGCGCGCGCGCCTACCGCGAATCGGCCGCGCAGGTGCTGGCGGTGTGGCACTTCGATGCGCGCCAGACGCTGCGCGCGATCGTCCAGCACAGCGCGCTCGACCGCAAGCCCGAGGCGCTGGTGGCCGAGGCGCACGAGGACGCCACGGTGGGCTCGCTGACCTACGCCTGGCGGCGCTCGACCGGCACCGTGCTCTACCTCGGCGCCAGCCGCTCGCGCCAGGGACTGCAGGCGGCCTCGCGCAGCAACGAGGTGTTCATCAAGCTGCAGGTCGATGCCGACGAGGTGCGTGCCGCGTTCTGACCGGCGCCTGCCCACGGCGCAGCCGACGCCGAAGCTCATGCGCAGGCGCCACCGCGCACATGCCGGTGCAAGGGATCGCCCCGGGGCCGTTGCGCGCCACGATGCGACCCGTCTGGCCGCACACCAGGCTTGGCGCGGGGGCACCCTTCAGAGGGGTGCGTCCCGCCCCCACGGCGGGATCGCGCCGCGCGGCCCCGGGTTCTAGGCTGCGGGCCAGCGCTGACCCTGCGGCCGGCGCAGGAGCAGCGCGATGAAGATTCGATCGAACGATGGTGTGGCACCGGTGCGGCGCCGCGTGTGCCTGGCGCTCGGACTGGGAGCCGGCCTGTGGCCGTGGACGAGCTCGCGTGCTGCGCCGGCCATATCCGCGCCGCTGCTCGCCCAGTCGTGGCGCGAAGGCGCCGACCCCGCCGGCTGGCTGGTGAGCGAGAAGTACGACGGCGTGCGCGCGCTGTGGGACGGACAACGGCTGTGCTTTCGCAGTGGACGCGAGGTTGCCGCACCGGGCGGGTTCCTGGCCCGGCTGCCGCGCCTGCCGCTCGACGGCGAGCTGTGGCTGGCGCGCGGCGGCTTCGAGGCCTTGTCCGGACTCGTGCGCCGCACCGACCCGGACGACGCGGCCTGGCGCAAGGTGCGCTACCTGGTCTTCGAACTGCCCGGCGCGAGCGGAACCTTCGCGCAGCGCGCCAGCCTGCTGGCCGAGCTGGCCGCGCGCACCGGCTGGTCGCAGTTGCAGGCGGTCGAGCAGGCGACGGTGGCCGACGCGGCGGCGTTGCAGCGGCGGCTCGACGCGGTGGTTCGAGCCGGTGGCGAGGGCTTGATGCTGCACCGCGCCGATGCCGGCGTGGTCAGCGGCCGCAGCGCCGTGCTGTGCAAGCTCAAGCCGTTGCAGGACGCCGAAGCGGTGGTCGAGGCGCACCTGGGCGGGCGCGGCAGGTACGTCGGGCAGCTCGGCGCGTTGCAGGTGCGCGGCGATGACGGCGTGCGTCTGCGGATCGGCAGCGGTCTGAGCGACGTCGTGCGCGCGCTGCCGCCGGCGATCGGCCAGCGCATCACCTACACCTACCGCGGCCTGACCGAGCGCGGTGTGCCGCGCTTCGCCAGCTACCTGCGGCCGGCGCCGGAGTTCTGACGTAACCTGCGTCGCAACCTGCGTCCGGGCGCGAAGCCGGGCGCCGCGCGGCGAGCGCCGCGATCGAGCAGCCATGGGTGACCGTTGCATGAACGACTTCAGCTTCTTCTGGCACGACTACGAGACCTTCGGACGCGTGCCCAGGCGCGACTGGCCGGCGCAGTTCGCCGGCGTGCGCACCGACGCCGAGTTGCGCGAGGTGGACGACCCCGTGGTGGTGTATTGCCAGCCGCCGGTTGACCGCCTGCCCGACCCCGAGTCGTGCCTGCTCACCGGCATCACGCCGCAGACCTGCGCCGCGCGCGGACTGCCCGAGCACGAATTTGCCGCGCGCATCGAGCAGGTGCTGGCCGCGCCGGCAACGGTGGGGGTGGGCTACAACACGATCCGTTTCGACGACGAGGTGACGCGCCACCTGTTCTGGCGCAACCTGATCGACCCGTATGCGCGCGAGTGGCGCGACGGCTGCGGCCGCTGGGACCTGCTCGACGCGCTGCGCTGCGCCTACGCGCTGCGCCCGCAGGGCATCGAGTGGCCGCGCCGCGACGACGGCCGCACGTCGTTCCGGCTGGAGGACCTGAGCGCCGCCAACGGCGTGGCGCACGAAGCGGCACACGACGCGCTGTCGGACGTGCGCGCGACGATCGCGCTGGCGCGGCTGCTGCGCACCTGCCAGCCGAAGCTGTTCGACTTCTGTCTCGCGCTGCGCAAGAAGGACGCCGTGTGGCAGCAGATCGGCACGCTCGGCGACGCGCGCCGGCCGTTCCTGCACGTCTCGGGCATGTACCCGCCCGAGCGCGGTTGCCTCGGACTGGTCTGGCCGCTGGCGGCGCATCCGACGAACAAGAACGAACTGATCGTCTGGGACCTGGTGCACGATCCGGCCGAGCTGTTCGCGCTCGACGCGGCGTCGATCCGCGCCCGCCTGTTCACCCGTGCCGAGGATCTGCCCGAGGGCGTGGCGCGGCTGCCGATCAAGACCATCCACATCAACAAGTCACCGGTGGTGATCGGCAAGCTCGCGACGCTGACGGATGCGGCGGCCGAGCGCTGGGGGCTGGACCTCGCACAGGGCCTGCGCCACGCCGAGACGGCGCGGCGCGAGGGCGCCGCACTGGCCGGCGTCTGGCCCGAGGTGTTCCAGCGGCCGGCGCCCGGGCATGCCCCCGATGTCGACGAGGATCTCTATGGCGGCTTCATCGGCAACGCCGACCGGCGCAGCCTGGACCGGCTGCGTGCGCTGTCACCCGATCAGCTCGCCGCCAGGCACCCGGCCTTCGACGACGCGCGGCTCGACGAACTGCTGTTCCGCTACCGCGCGCGCAACTTTCCCGCCACGCTCGCCGCCGACGAGCAGCAGCGCTGGCGGCAGCATTGCAGCGAACGGCTGCACGCCGGCGCGGGCAACGGCCTGACGCTGGCGCAGTACCTCGATCGCATCGACTCGCTGAGCGAGGGCGCCGACGCGCGCGGCCGGCTCATCCTCGGCGAGCTGGTCGACTGGTCCGGGCAGATCGCGCCCGAGCCGGCGTGAGACGATCCAGACGCCGCGGACGGCCCGCCGCGTGGCGGGCCGTGACAACCCTCCGGCGTGGCGTCAGACCGTCACGCCCTTGGCCGTCTCGGCGTACTCGTCGATGCGGTCGAAGTTCATGTAGCGGTAGATCGACGCGGCGTCCCGGTTGACCACGCCCATCTCGGCCTGGTATTCGGCCAGCGTCGGGATGCGTCCGAGCTTGGATGCGATCGCCGCCAGTTCGGCCGAGGCCAGGTAGACGAAGCTGTTCTTGCCGAGACGGTTCGGGAAGTTGCGCGTGCTGGTCGAGACCACCGTCGCGCCCTCGCGCACCTGGGCCTGGTTGCCCATGCACAGGCTGCAGCCCGGCATCTCGGTGCGCGCGCCGGCGGCGCCGAAGACGCTGTAGTGGCCCTCCAGCGTCAGCTCGGCGGCGTCCATCTTGGTCGGCGGCGCGACCCACAGCTTGACCGGGATGTCGCGCCGCCCCTCGAGCAGCTTGCTCGCCGCGCGGAAGTGACCGATGTTGGTCATGCACGAACCGATGAAGACCTCGTCGATCCTGGTGCCGGCCACCGCGCTGAGCAGTCGTGCGTCGTCGGGGTCGTTCGGGCAGCACAGCACCGGCTCCTTCAACTCGTCGAGGTCGATCTCGATCACCGCGGCGTACTCGGCGTTCCTGTCGGCCTCGAGCAACTTCGGGTCGGCCAGCCATGCCTCGACCGCCTTGATGCGGCGCTCGAGCGTGCGCCTGTCCTGGTAACCCTGCGCGATCATGTTCTTCATCAGCACGACGTTGCTGGTGAGGTACTCCTTGACCGGTGCCGGGTTGAGCTTGACGGTGCAGCCGGCGGCCGAGCGCTCGGCGCTGGCGTCGCTGAGTTCGAAGGCCTGCTCGACCTTCAGGTCGGGCAGGCCCTCGATCTCGAGGATGCGTCCCGAGAAGACGTTCTTCTTGCCCTGCTTGGCCACCGTCAGCAGCCCGGCCTTGATCGCGTAGTACGGGATCGCGTGCACCAGGTCGCGCAGCGTCAGGCCAGGCTGCATCGTGCCCTTGAACCGCACCAGCACCGACTCGGGCATGTCCAGCGGCATCACGCCGGTGGCCGCGGCGAAGGCCACCAGCCCCGAGCCGGCGGGGAAGCTGATGCCGACGGGGAAGCGCGTGTGGCTGTCGCCGCCGGTGCCCACCGTGTCGGGCAGCAGCAGCCGGTTGAGCCAGCTGTGGATGATGCCGTCGCCCGGGTGCAGCGCGACGCCGCCGCGGTTGCTCATGAAGGCCGGCAGCTCGTGGTGCATCCTGACGTCGACCGGTTTCGGGTACGCCGCGGTGTGGCAGAAGCTCTGCAGCACCAGGTCGGCGCTGAAGCCCAGGCAGGCCAGGTCCTTCAGCTCGTCGCGCGTCATCGGGCCGGTGGTGTCCTGGCTGCCGACGGTCGTCATCTTGGGCTCGCAGTAGGTGCCGGGGCGCACGCCCTGGCCCTGCGGCAGGCCGACCGCGCGGCCGACGATCTTCTGCGCGAGCGTAAAGCCGGCGTGCGTCGGCGCCGGCACCGCGGGCAGGCGGAAGGTGGTGGCCGGGGGCAGGCCGAGGTACTCGCGCGCCCTGGCAGTGAGCGAGCGGCCGATGATCAGGTTGATGCGGCCACCGGCGCGGACCTCGTCGAACAGCACGTCGCTCTTGACCTTGAACTCGGCGGCGACCTTGCCGGCCTTCTCGATCCTGCCGTCGTAGGGGTAGATGTCGATCACGTCGCCCATCTCGAGGGCCGAGACGTCGACCTCGATCGGCAACGCGCCCGAGTCCTCCTGCGTGTTGAAGAATATCGGCGCGATCTTGCCGCCCAGCGTCACGCCGCCAAACCGCTTGTTGGGGACGAACGGGATGTCCTGTCCGGTGGCCCAGACCACGCTGTTGGTCGCGCTCTTGCGGCTCGATCCGGTGCCGACCACGTCGCCGACGTAGGCGACGAGGTGCCCCTTCTTCTTCAGGTCCTCGATGAACCTGATCGGGCCGCGCTTGCCGTCCTCCTCGGGCGTGATGCCGGCGCGGGCGTTCTTCAGCATCGCCAGCGAGTGCAGCGGGATGTCGGGGCGGCTCCACGCGTCGGGCGCCGGCGAGAGGTCGTCGGTGTTGGTCTCGCCGGCCACCTTGAAGACGGTGACCGTGATCTTCCTCGGTACCTCGGGCCGCGAGGTGAACCATTCGGCGTCGGCCCAGCTCTGAAGCACGGCCCTGGCCTGCGCATTGCCGGCCTTGGCCTTGTCGGCGACGTCGTGGAAGAAATCGAACATCAGCAGCGTCTTCTTCAACGCCGCCGCGGCCACGCCGGCCACCGGCGCGCTGTCGAGCAGGTCGATCAGCGGCTTGACGTTGTAGCCGCCGACCATCGTGCCGAGCAGTTCGGTGGCACGCACGCGCGAGATGAGGCCGACCTCGATGTCACCGTGCGCGACGGCAGACAGGAAGCTGGCCTTGACCTTGGCGGCGTCGTCGACGCCCGGCGGGACGCGCTGCGTCAGCAGGTCGAGCAGGAAGGCTTCCTCGCCGGCCGGTGGCGCCTTGATCAGTTCGATCAGGTCGGCGGTCTGCTGTGCCGACAGGGCCAGCGGCGGGATGCCCAGCGCGGCGCGCTCGGCCGCATGTCGACGATAGGCTTGCAACATCTCGGGTTCTCCTGTGGGGTAGTGCACTGGCACCGGGGCTGGGCAGTCGCTTTCGCAAGCGCGGTCGCGCGACCGGATCGGAGGACTCGTACGCCGCGCCGCTCGCAGCCGCACCGGCGCACCAATGGGTGCGTCCAGAGGGCTGCGACGACGGGCGGCACGAGAAGACGCGATGTCATGGGGCCGTGCATGTGGAACCGACAACCAGGGATCGAAGCGGGCCGCCGAGGCGCCAGGGTATCGACCCGGCGCGGGAACGGACGCGTTCCGACGGATTTAATATTTTATGTCTTATATAAGATATCCTGACGGTGTGGGCTCGGTGTGGGCTGTCAGGCGTTGATGCGGCGCTGCATTGTGGCGCGCGACGCATTGTCGGCGC
>JBBIPS010000037.1:0-14737 GCA_037442725.1 Burkholderiales bacterium
GTCGCACGGGCCGAGCGTGCAGCAAAGCGTCGAGGAGGCCGTCCATGCCGTCACCGGCGAGACTGTCTCCATGCACGCTGCCGGGCGCACCGATGCCGATGCCGACGCCCATGCCGGTGCAGCCGCAGATGCAGAACCCCGGGCTGCAGTCGCCCGCGGCCCGCATGCGGCCGGCGCGACCGGCCGACGCCGCGCTGGCTCAGCGCTGAGCGTTGCCTGGCGTCAGGCGTTGGTGGTGGTGTCCGCGCCAAACGCGCTGTCGGCGATCGGCGCGGGCTGCGACGGACCGGGATCCTCGCCTTCGGCCAGTTCGGTGAGCAGCGCAGCGGCGCTCCTGACCAGCGGCCACGACAGGCAGGCACCGGTGCCGTCGATGCTGTCCAGCCCGAGCTCGAGCAGCGCGGTGGCGCTGAACAGGTTGAGCGCCTGATCGAGCCCGCGGTGGGTCTGGCTGCGGCAGAAGACGCAGTAGTCGGTGACCGACGCGGCGATGCGCGAGGCCACCATCAGCGCCGCGCAGGCGGCGATGCCGTCGATCATGATCAGGTGGCGCTGGCTCGCCGCCACCAGCATCACGCCGACCATCACCCCGACCTCGAAGCCGCCGAACGCCGCCAGCACCTCGACGGCGTCGCTGACGTCGCGGTGGCGGCCTTGCGCGCCCTGCGCGATCACCATCAGGTGGGCGAGCAGATCGGTGCTCATCTGCGCACCGCTGACGAGCAGGTCGCGCACGGGGCATTGGGTCAGTCGCGCGAGCACCAGCGCCGCGCTCTCGTGCGCGCCGACGCCCAGCCCGGCGCAAGCCACCATGTTGCCGCGCAGCGCGTCGCCGATCTCCATGCCGGCGCGGATCGCGGCGTGCGCCTGGTCGAGCGCCATCGCCGGGCCGACGCGCGCGTTGCGCGTGCCGTGCGCGATCTTGCGCGGCATCAGTCGGTCGTGCGGCGCGATCTCGTTGGCCAGGCCGCAGTCGATCACCGAGAATTCGAGGCCCTGGATGCGCGCGAACACCGACACCGGCAACTGGCCGGCGAGGATCTGGTGCACCTGTTCGTGGCTCTGGCGTCGTTGCGGCGCCTGGATGCCGTCGACCGCGAGCCCGTGATCGGCGGCGAAGATCACCAGTTGCGGATCACGAAAGCGCGGCTTCAACGTGTTCTGCATCAGCCCGAGCCGCAGCGCCACCGGCTCGAGCTCGCCGAGATGGCCCGAGGCGGCACACCTGCGCTGCAGCTTCTCGGCCAGCGCGCGCTCGAGCAGCGGGTTCGACGTCGGGGCGATCAGCGAGCGATTCAGCGACATGGCCCGAGTGTATGCAACCGGGGTTCGCCCACGCATCCGGGCTTGCCACGGTCAGGGCCGGTGCCGCTCCGGCGGCGGCGCGCCATCGCACGCTGCGCGCGGCGCGACTTTGCCCGGCGCCGGGCCTGCACCCGGCTCAGCGCAGGAACAGGCGGTAGACCGGGTTGTCGGTTTCCTCGTCGCACGGGTAGGCCAGCGCGTCGAGGAAGGCCTTGAACGCCAGGCGGTCACCGCGCGGCACCTGCATGCCGACCAGGATGCGGCCGTAGTCGGCGCCCTGGTTGCGGTAGTGGAACAGGCTGATGTTCCAGTCCGGGTGCAGGCTCGAGAGGAAGCGCAGCAGCGCACCCGGGCGCTCAGGGAAGACGAAGCGGAACAGCCGCTCGTCCTTGGCAAGGACCGAGCGGCCGCCGACCATGTGGCGCACGTGCTCCTTGGCCAGCTCGTCGTCGGTGAGGTTGACGGTGGCGAAGCCGTGGCGGACGAAGTTCTCCTCGATCCGGTCGGCCTCGTCGCGCCGATTGATGGCCACGCCGACGAAGACGTGCGCGACCTTCTCGTCCGAGATGCGGTAGTTGAACTCGGTCACCGCGCGCGTGCCGAGCTGCGCGCAGAAGCGCTTGAACGAGCCGCGCTCCTCGGGGATCGTGACGGCGAACAGCGCCTCGCGGCGCTCGCCGAACTCGGCCCGCTCGGCGACGAAGCGCAGGCGGTCGAAGTTCATGTTGGCGCCGCAGGTGATGGCCACCAGCGTCTGCTCGCGGATCGCGCCGTCTGCGTTGCCCCGCGCCACGTATTTCTTGATGGCCGCCACGCCCAGCGCGCCGGCCGGCTCGAGGATGCTGCGCGTGTCCTGGAACACGTCCTTGATCGCGGCGCAGACCTCGTCGGTGTCGACCAGGATGAAGTCGTCGACCAGCGCGCGCGTCAGGCGGAAGGTCTCGACGCCGACCTGCTTGACGGCTGTGCCGTCCGAGAACAGCCCCACTTCGGCCAGTTGCACGCGCTTGCCGGCGCGCACCGAGCGCAGCATCGCATCCGAGTCGCGCGTCTGCACGCCGATGACCTTGATCTCGGGTCGCACCGCCTTGATGTACGAGGCCACGCCCGAGATCAGCCCGCCGCCGCCGACGGCGACGAAGACGGCATCGATCGGGCCTTCGCGCTGGCGCAGGATCTCCATCGCGATGGTGCCCTGGCCGGCGATGACGTCGGGGTCGTCGAAGGGGTGCACGAACGTCATGCCCTCGACCTTCTGCAGTTCGAGCGCGTGGTCGTAGGCATCGGAGTAGCTGTCGCCGGCGAGCACCACCTTCGCGCCGAGCGCGGCCACGGCGTCGATCTTGACGCGCGGTGTCGTCACCGGCATCACGATCACCGCGCGGCAGCCGAGCTTCCTGGCCGACAGCGCCACGCCCTGCGCGTGGTTGCCGGCCGAGGCGCAGATGACGCCGCGCGCCAGTTGCTCGGTGCCGAGGTGCGCCATCTTGTTGTAGGCGCCGCGCAGCTTGAAGCTGAACACCGGCTGCTGGTCCTCGCGCTTGAGCAGGACCTTGTTGCCCAGGCGGCGCGACAGGCTGCGTGCCGGCTCGAGCGGCGACTCGATGGCCACGTCGTAGACCCTTGCGGTGAGGATCTTCTTCAGGTAGTCGACTTTCGGGGCGCGGGCCATCGGGGCAGGCTTTCGGATTCGCGGGTGATGCGGCGCGGCATGATATTCCGGTGCCTGAACGAAAAAAGGCCCGGGGCTTGCGCCTCGGGCCCAATCCACCAGTAGGAGGTGGAGGAGACAAGCTGTGGAAGTCGCCCCGCCCGGCTCCGGCCTGGTGTCTGGCCGCGCACGCCACCCGTGACTCGACCGCCGCCGCAGCGTCTTCGATGGCATCCAGTCTAACGCGCTGGATGTTGCAGTGCAATATCATTGACGCTGCAAGTCTCGGCAGGTCACTCCAAAGCGTGGGGCGCGGCGCGACAATGACGCACGACGGCGGTGCGCCGGCGGCACAGCACCGGACGTCGCTGCGGCGCGCCGGGAGCGCCGCGCTGCCTGCGGGCCGACCTGGCAGTGCGTGACCGGTGGGCGCTGCTATGTGGTGCCGGGAGGCGATCGCAACCGGCAAGGCGGAGAACTCGAGACATGGAATGCACGATCCACTGGGTGCCCGGCATCGGCATGGGCTTCGTCGCCGAGACCGGCAGCGGCCACCTGTTGACGATGGACGGCGCGCCCGACGGAGGCGGTCGCAACCTGGCGCCGCGGCCGATGGAGACGCTGCTCGCCGGCGCCGGCGCCTGCACGGCGTACGACGTGGTGTTGATTCTCAAACGTGGCCGCCACGACGTGACCGGTTGCAAGGTCGAGGTGCAGGCCGAGCGGGCTGAGATCGAGCCGAAGGTATTCACCCGCATCAACCTGCACTTCATCGTCAGCGGCCGCAACCTCGCCGAGGCCGCCGTGGCGCGCGCCATCGCGCTGTCGCACGAGAAGTACTGCTCGGCCACCGTCATGCTCGGAAAGACTGCCGTGGTGACGACCAGCCACGAGGTCGTTGCAGGCTGACGGACCGGCGCCGGCGCCCGCCGGGCGCGCTAGATGTAGTGCGCCGTGCGCGTCATCAGCGCCGCCGCGCCACGCATCAGCCAGCGCACCGGCGCCGGCAACGGGGCCGCACCGGCGCGTTCGGCATCGACGGCATGGCGCGCTTCGTCGTCTTTCATCTGCGCCAGCACCGCGCGCGAGGCGTGGTCACCCGCGGGCAGTCGCTGCAGGTGGCGCGCCAGGTGCTGCTCGACCTGGCGCTCGGTCTGGGCCAGGAAGCCCAGGCTGTGCCGGTCGCCGGCGCGCCCGGCGACCAGGCCGATCGCGAACGAGCCGGCGAACCACAGCGGGTTGAGCAGGCTGGGCCGGTCGCCCAGCTCGGCCAAGCGCTGCGCGGTCCAGGCCAGGTGGTCGGTCTCGTCGCGGGCCGCCGCGCGCATCTGCTCGCGCAACCCACGTGTCCGGGCGGTGAGCGCCTGGGCTGCATAGAGGGCCTGCGCGCAGACCTCGCCGACATGGTCGACACGCATCAGCGCACCGGCCAGGCGGCGCTCCCCGGCCGACAACTCGGCGCTTTGCGCACGTGGCGCCGGCCGCGCCGCGTGCACGCCGCCGCTCAACGTGCGCAGCGCCAGATCGGCGCATTCGATCAGGTCGTCCGGGTTCGGCATCGGTCGAGGATAGCGCAGGCGAGCCCTGCCGCGATCCTGCGCCCGGGGGCGGGGACATCCACGCTGGGGGAAGGCTCCCGAGGTGGGCGCGGCAAGTTGCCCGCCGCGTTGTTGGCAGACCACATCAGCGTGGCTTTTTCAGGCCAATTCTTTGCAAGCCGTACGGCGCAATGGTGCAATAGCGGCAACTTCCGATGAGGAGGTTGGCCTGACCGGCCCCCACCGCTCCCGGTGAAGGGTTCTCTACGGGATCGGGACCTCTTGTTCAACCTAGGAGATAGCCGCAATGAAGAAATCCCTACTCGCTCTGGCCGTTCTCGGCGCATTCGCCGGTGCTGCGTCGGCTCAGTCCAATGTGACGATGTACGGTCGTCTTGACTTGTCAGTCGCCAAGAATATTGGGTCAAATGCCAAGCAGATGCAAAACGGTTCGGGCAGTCGTCTCGGCATGCGTGGTGCCGAAGATCTTGGCGGTGGTTTGCTGGCCCTGTTCACGATTGAACACCGCTTCGACGCTGATACCGGAAGTTCGCAGAACTTCAACGTCACGCCAACCGGCTCTACTACTGCCAATGCCAACCGTTTCTGGGGTGCGCGTTCGATCGTTGGCCTTCAGGGCAAGTTCGGCAAGGTCATGTTCGGCCGTGAATACAGTACCGCCTTCCTGGGATCGCAGCTGGCCAACGACCCCTGGGGTTGGGATACCGTTGCGTCCGCAGTGACCGCTGGCGTTACCGGAGGCGGGATTGCGAAGGTTCGCAATGACAGCTCCGTGACCTATAACTTCGCGGCCAGTGGATTCAGTTTTGGCGCCCAACTCGCTGAGGCGACGGACGCGATCAACAAGTTCCAGAAGAAGCCATTCAACTTCGGGCTCGGCTACGCCGCAGGTCCGCTGGCACTCAATCTCGGCTACGAAAGGACCGGCCTGGAGGCGGCTGCCACCGAGAAGGTGACCACCGTCGGTGGTTCATTCAACCTCGGTATGGTGACCCTGGGCGCGTCGTACTTGAAGGGTACGAAGGCCAGCAACGTTGACGTCAAGTCGTATATGCTGACAGCGGTGGCGCCGATGGGTCAGGGCGAATTCCGCGCGGCGTTGGGTCAGCGCAAGACGGCGGGTACGGCGGATATCGGGATGGTGGCGCTCGGCTATCACTATGCTCTGAGCAAGCGGACGACGATTTACACCGACTTCGCGCGCAACAGCAAGGTGGCTAGCGAGAAGACCGCCTACGATTTCGGCATCAAACACAACTTCTGACTTACCGGGTAGGCCAGCCGGTCTCAAGGGCTGCAGGCCAAGACTAGAAAGCCGCCGCTCTGGCGGCTTTTCTTCGGGGACTGCGGGATTGCGATCGGAGATGGTGTCGGCTGTGAATCCCGTCGGCGGCGCACGGGTCGGCAAAGTTCCTGGCGAAGAATGCTATTCTTCGCGGGCGTGTATGCCGGTCAAGGGTGGCATTGCGTTATGCATTGGCAAGTCGCACTTGCCGCCCGATGACCTCGGCCCGAGCCAAACAGGGCGTTAGAGTTGCTCGCCGCCGCTGCGAGCGTCACCGTTTCATCCACTCTTCTAGGAGATCATCATGTTCAAGAAGTTCGTTCTGGCCGCCGCGATCAGCCAATTGCTGGTGCTGTCGGCCTTTGCACAAACCACGCGTGCTGACGTCAAGAAAGAAGCCGCCTCTGCGGTGAAATCCGGCGCCGTTGAAAAGGGCGAGGCCACGGTGGCGCCGAAGGTGAAGTCGACCAAGGTTCGCACCGATGTGAAGAAGGAAGCTGCTGCTGCCGAGAAGGCCGGCACGATTGAGAAGGGTGAGGTGTCCGCCACACCGAAAACCAAGTCGACGAAGGTCCGTGCCGACGTCAAGAAGGAAGCCGCCTCGGCCAACAAGGCCGGCACGATTTCCAAGGGTGAAGGCCCTGCAAAGTAAGCAGACTACTGCGGCGCGAAGCGGCCGAGCAGACTTCGGTCGGTCGCGCCAAGAATGACAACGGCACCCCGCGGGGTGCCGTTGTCATTCGTCCGCCCGCATCCCTCCGCGGCGTGCGTGCGCGTCTCGTGGGACGACCGGGTTTGCCACGCTTGCCGGGCGCCCGCCATCGCCGACAATCGCCGGGGCGCCCAGGCCCGGGCGGCATGGCCGTGTGCCGTGCCCCGGCCGCCGTGCCGCACCTGCTGATCGATGCTCGCCTTCATCCTCCGCCGCCTGGCACAGGCCGTGATCGTCATGGTCACGGTGGCATTCATCGCGTTCATGCTGTTCCAGTACGTCGGCGACCCGGTCACCAACCTGCTCGGCCAGGACGCCACTCCGGCGCAGCGGCTGCAGCTGCGCGCCGACCTGGGGCTGGACCAGCCGTTTTTCGTGCAGTTCGCGCGCTTCGTCGGCAACGCGGCGCAGGGCGAGTTCGGCCTCAGCCTGCGCCAGGGGCGCAAGGTCTCGGCGCTGATCGCCGAGCGCTTTCCGGCGACGCTCGAACTGGCGCTGGTGGCCGCCGTGCTCGGCCTGGCGCTGGGAATTCCGCTCGGCGTCTACGCGGCGCTGCGGCGCGGCGGCTTCATGTCGCAGCTGGTGATGACGGGCTCGCTGCTCGGCGTCTCGCTGCCCAACTTCCTGATCGGCATCCTGCTGATCCTGGTCTTCGCGGTGACGCTGAAGTGGCTGCCCAGCTTCGGCCGCGGCGAGGTGGTGGCACTCGGCCCCATCACCACCGGACTGCTGAGTGCCGACGGCTGGAAGCACCTGCTGCTGCCGGCGTTCACGCTGTCGCTGTTCCCGATGGCGCTGGTGCTGCGGCTGGTGCGCTCCGAGATGCTCGAGGTGCTGCGTACCGACTACATCAAGTTCGCCCGCGCGCGCGGGCTGCCCGATCGCAACGTCTACTTCGGCCACGCGTTGCGCAACACGCTGGTGCCGGTGATCACGATCGCCGGGTTGCAGCTGGGCGGCATCATCGCCTTCGCGATCGTCACCGAGACGGTGTTCCAGTGGCCGGGCATGGGGCTGCTGTTCATCCAGGCGGTGCAGTTCGCCGACATCCCGGTGATGGCCGCCTACCTGTGCCTGATCGCACTGATCTTCGTCAGCCTGAACCTGATCGTCGACCTGCTGTACTTCGCGGTCGATCCGCGGTTGCGTCTGGACCGCGGCGCTGCGCACTGAGATGGCGCCCGAAACGTCTGCGGTCGAACCCGCTGCCGGTGTCGCGTCGACCCCGGGGGCGCTGGCGCGCTTTCTCGACGGCGACGTCTGGCACAGCTTCAAGCACTCGCCGGTGGCGATCATCGCGGCGCTGATCGCTGCGGTCTGCATCGTCGGCGCGGTGTTCGCCAACTGGATCGCGCCGCACAACCCGCTCGACCTGGCCACGCTCGAGCTGATGGATGCGCGACTGCCCCCGGCGTGGCAGGACGGCGGCAGTGCCAGGTACCTGCTCGGCACCGACGACCAGGGACGCGACATCCTCTCGGCGCTGATGTACGGCTCGCGCATCTCGCTGTTCGTAGGCCTGGCCTCGGTGCTGGTCTCGGTGCTGGTCGGCCTCGGGCTGGGTCTGCTCGCCGGGTTCGTCGGCGGCCGCGTCGACGCGCTGATCATGCGCGTGTGCGACGTGATGTTGTCGTTCCCGTCGATCCTGATCGCGCTGCTGATCGACGGCGTCGGCCGCGCGATCTTCCCGAACGCGCACGACACGCTGGCCTTCACGGTGCTGATCGTCGCAGATCGGAAGAGCAGCTGGGTGCAGTACGCGCGCACGGTGCGCGGCTCGACGATGGTCGAGCGCCAGCGCGAGTATGTGCAGGCGGCGCGCGTCATCGGCGTGTCTTCGGCGCGCATCATGCGGCGCCATGTGCTGCCCAACGTGCTGGGGCCGGTGCTGGTGCTGGCGACGATCCACATCGCCACCGCCATCATCACCGAGGCGACGCTGTCGTTCCTCGGCGTCGGCGTGCCGCCGACCTCGCCGTCGCTGGGCACGATGATCCGCGTCGGGCAGGACTTCCTGTTCTCCGGCGAATGGTGGATCACGATCTTCCCAGGCGTGGTCCTGGTGATGATCGCTTTGTCGGTCAACCTGCTCGGCGACTGGCTGCGCGATGCACTCAACCCGAGGTTGCGTTGACGCCATGACGCCGCCGCTGCTCGAAGTGCGCCACCTGCGCGTGGAGTTCCCGACCCGGCGCGGCACGCTGCTGGCGCTCGACGATGTGTCATTCGAGATCGCCCGGGGCGAAATCCTCGGCGTCGTCGGCGAGTCGGGCGCAGGCAAGTCGCTGACCGGGGCGGCGATCATCGGCCTGCTCGAGCCCCCTGGGCGCGTCGCCGGCGGCCAGATCCGGCTCGAAGGGGCACGCATCGACGACCTGCCGCCCGAGCGCATGCGCGAGATCCGCGGTCGCCGCATCGGCGCGATCTTCCAGGATCCGCTGACGTCGCTCAATCCGCTTGTCAGCATCGGCCGGCAGCTCGTCGAGACGATCCAGGTGCACCTCAAGCTCGATGCCGCGGCGGCGCGCGCGCGGGCCGTCGAGCTGCTGCAGGCGACCGGCATCCCGGCCGCCGGGCAGCGCATCGACCAGTACCCGCACCAGTTCTCCGGCGGCATGCGCCAGCGTGTCGTGATCGCGCTGGCACTGGCTGCCCGGCCGCAGCTGATCGTCGCCGACGAGCCGACGACGGCGCTCGACGTGTCGATCCAGGCGCAGATCATCGGGCTGCTCAAGCGCCTGACCCGGCAGCACTCCCGCACCGACGACGTGCACCCCCCGCCAGGGGCCGGCCAATCCAGGGGCGACCCGTCGTTCGCGGGTGAGCCTGGCGCCGCGGTGATGCTGATCACGCACGACATGGGCGTGATCGCCGAGGCCTGCGACCGGGTCGCGGTGATGTACGCCGGCCGCGTGGTCGAGATCGGCCCGGTCGCCGACGTGATCCACCGTCCGGCGCACCCCTACACGGTGGGGCTGATGGGGTCGATCCCGGCGATGGCCGGCGAGCGCGAACGGCTGCTGCAGATCGACGGTGCGATGCCGCGGCTCGGCGCGATCCCGCGCGGCTGTGCCTTCAACCCGCGCTGCCCGCAGGCCTTCGAGCGCTGCCGCGCCGAGCGACCCGAACTGCTCGACGCCGGCGCGACGCGCGCGGCGTGCTGGCGCGTGGCCAGCAACGGCAAGCGGCCTGCGGGCGACGTGGCGTCGCCGCAAACCGGACTCGGCGCGCGCGCCGCACCCCAGGTGCCGACATGACCGCGCTGGTCGAGGTCACCGACCTGGCGCGCACCTTCGACGTCTCGGCGCCGTGGCTGAACCGCGTCCTCGAAGGCAAGTCGCGCCAGCACGTGCACGCCGTCGACGGCGTGAGCTTCGCCATCGAGCGCGGCACGACGTTGGCGCTGGTGGGCGAGTCCGGCTGCGGCAAGAGCACCGTGGCGCGGCTGCTGGTCGGCCTGTACGCGCCGACGCGCGGCAGCGTGGCCTTCGACGGCCGCGACATCCAGGCCACGCTGGCGTCGAGCGACGCGCGCGCCTTGCGCCGGCGCATGCAGATGATCTTCCAGGACCCGTACGCCAGCCTGAACCCGCGCTGGACGGTGCGCGACATCGTCGGCGAGCCGCTGCGCGAGCACACCCTCGTCAGCGACGAGGCCGGGCTCGAGTCGCAGGTGGCCGATCTGCTGCGCTCGGTCGGCATGGGCGCGGCCGACATGGCCAGGTTTCCGCACCAGTTCTCGGGCGGCCAGCGCCAGCGCATCTCGATCGCCCGGGCGCTGGCCACCCGGCCCGAGTTCCTGGTCTGCGACGAGCCGACTTCGGCGCTCGATGTCTCGGTGCAGGCACAGGTCCTCAACATCATGAAGGACCTGCAGCGCGAGCGCGGCCTGACCTACCTCTTCATCTCGCACAACCTGGCGGTGGTGCGGCATGTGGCCGACCAGGTCGGCGTGATGTACCTGGGCCGCTTGGTCGAACTCGCCGACCGCGCGACATTGTTCGCCGCGCCACGCCATCCGTACACGCGCATGCTGCTCGACGCGATCCCCGACATCGCGATGACCGGCCGCGCGCGCACCCCGGTGCAGGGCGAGGTGCCCAACCCGCTGCAGCCACCGAGCGGTTGCACCTTTCATCCGCGCTGTCCGCTGGCGAGCACGCGCTGCCGGACCGAGCGGCCCGAGCTGGCGCGGTTCGAAGGGATTCAGGTCGCGTGCCACGCGGCGGCCGGGGGCCGTGGCTGACGCGCTGGCGTGCGCGGCCGGCGCGCGGGCGATCGGGTCGGCCTCAGCGCCAGATCGATTCGCCGGCGAACAGCTCGGCGAGCGTCTCGCGCCTGCGCACCTGCTGCGCGCGGCCGGCATCGACCATGACCTCGGCGGCACGCGGCCGGCTGTTGTAGTTGCTGGCCATCGTCATGCCGTACGCGCCGGCCGAAAGCACCGCCAGCACGTCGCCCGGCCGTACCGCGAGCGCGCGCGCGCGCCCGAGCCAGTCGCCCGATTCGCACACCGGCCCGACGACGTCCCAGTTCGATGCCGGGCCCGCGTGCAGGTGGCACGGCTCGATGGCCATCCAGGACTGGTACAGCGCCGGGCGCAGCAGATCGTTCATCGCCGCGTCGACCACGCAGAAGTTCTTCGCCGACCCGCGCTTGAGCGCCAGCACCTCGGTCAGCAGCACGCCGGCGTTGCCGACCAGCGACCGCCCGGGCTCGAGCAGTACCTCGCGCCCGCCATGGCCGCGCGTGTCGATGCGCGCCAGCAGCGCGCCGACGAGTTCGCCGGCCGTCGGTGCTTGCTCGTCGGCATAGGTGATGCCGAGTCCGCCGCCGAGGTCGAGGTGGCGGATGCGCACGCCGTCGGCCTCGACCTGCTCGACCAGGTCGAGCAGCCGATCGAGCGCATCGAGATACGGCGCCACCGCGGTGATCTGCGAGCCGATGTGGCAGTCGATGCCGATCACTTCGATGCCCGGCAAGCCGGCGGCCAGCGCAAAGACCGAGCGCGCGCGCTCATGTGCGATGCCGAACTTGTTTTCCTTCAGCCCGGTGGAGATGTAGGGATGCGTCCTGGCATCGACATCGGGGTTGACGCGCAGGCTCACCGGTGCGCGCCTGCCCATGCCGGTCGCGACCTCCGACAGCCAGCGCAGCTCGTCCTCGCTCTCGACGTTGAAGCAGCGCACGCCGACCTCGAGCGCACGGCGCATCTCGGCGCGTGTCTTGCCGACGCCGGAGAAGACGACGCGCCCGGCCACGCCGCCGACCGCCAGCACGCGCTCGAGCTCGCCCGCCGAGACGATGTCGAAGCCGCAGCCGGCCTCGGCGAAGGTCTGCAACACGGCCAGGTTCGAATTGGCCTTCATCGCATAGCACAGCAGGTGCGGCCGGCCCGCCAGCGCGCTCTCGTAGGCGGCGGCGGCGGCGCGCATCGCGGCGCGCGAGTAGACGTAAAGCGGTGTGCCGTACTCGCGCGCCAGGTCGGCCAGCCCGATGCCGTCCAGCGTCAGTTCGGTGCCGCGGCGCGCCAGGAAAGGCGCGCCCGGCAGGCCGGGCCGCTGCAACGCGGTTGGACGCGTCATCTGGCCGCTGGGGCGGAGGCGGCGCCGGCTGGCGCGCGCTCGGCGTCCGGCAGCGTCAGCGGCCCCTTCTGGCCGCAGCCGGCAAGCCCGGCTGCGATCAGCAGCAGGGTCGCTGCGATGCGCGCCGGGGGCAGGCTGGCTACACTCGAACCGGATTCCATCCGTTGAATTCTATCGACCATGACGACACCCGCTTCGAGCCTCGGCGACGGCGAGTTCCACCGCCTGGCACTGGCCGCGCTGGCGGCGATCGAGGCCACGACCGACCGCTGGCTGCAGGACGACCTGATCGACATCGATGCGAGCCGCACCGGCGGTCTGCTCGAACTGAGCTTCCCGGACGGCAGCAAGATCGTCGTCAACACCCAGCCGCCGCTGCATGAGCTGTGGCTGGCCGCGCGCGCCGGTGGCCACCACTACCGGCACGTGGACGGGCGCTGGCTCGACACGCGCGACGGCGGCGAGTTCTTCGCCGCGCTGTCGAAGTTCGCCAGCCAGCAGGCCGGCCGGCCGCTGGTGTTCGCGGCACCCTGAACTCCGGCGTCGACGCGCCGACCCGCAATCGGGGAGTGCCGCCGGAGGTCTTGCGCCCTTCAGCGCCGGAACAGGTCGAGGATGCTGCTGCGCTCCTCTTCGGTCGGGGGCCTGGGCAGCTTGTCGTCCAGGCCGACGCTGCTGACGCCGGCGCCGGGCCCGTATTCGTCGTAGATCCAGTCGGCACCGCGCAGCGTCACGCCTTCGGGCACCACCAGTTCCTGCGGCGGCAGCTTGCGCAACGCGTGCGCCATGTACTCGATCCACACCGGCAGCGCCAGGCCGCCACCGGTCTCGCGGTCGCCGAGCTTGCGCGGGGTGTCGTAGCCGATCCAGACCACGGCCGCCAGGTGCGGCTGGAAGCCGGCGAACCAGGCGTCCATCGAGTCGTTGGTGGTGCCGGTCTTGCCGTACAGGTCGCTGCGCCTGAATGTCCGGTACACCGGCGCGGCCGTGCCCGCGCGCGTGACTTCGGCGAGCAGGTTGGACATCACGAAGGCATTGCGCGCATCGATCACGCGCATCGATTCGTCGATCACCGGCGGCACGGTCTGCGCCAGCAGGCGGCCCTTGCTGTCGGTCACGCGCGTGATCAGCATCGGCGTGATGCGGTAGCCGCCGTTGGCGAAGACGCTGTAACCGGTGGCCATCTGCAGCGGCGTCACCGCTCCGGCGCCCAGCGCCATCGTCAGGTAGGCCGGGTGCTTGTCGGCGTCGAAACCGAAGCGCGTGATCCAGTCCTGTGCGTAGCTCGGGCCGATCGATTGCAGGATCCGGATCGAGACCATGTTCTTGGACTTGGCCAGCGCCTGCTTGAGCGGCATCGGGCCCTCGAACTTGCCGTCGTAGTTCTTCGGCTCCCAGGGCTGGCTGCCGGTGGCCCCGGCGTCGAAGAACAGCGGTGCGTCGTTGATGATCGTCTGCGGCGTGAAGCCCTTCTCGAGCGCGGCCGAGTAGATGAAGGGCTTGAAGCTCGAACCCGGCTGGCGCCAGGCCTGCTGCACGTGGTTGAACTTGCTCTTGTCGAAATCGAAGCCACCCACCAGCGCCCGGATCGCGCCCGTGGCCGGGTCCATCGAGACCAGCGCGCCCTCGACCTCGGGCTGCTGCGTCAGCGTCCAGGTGCCCTTGGCGTCCCTGGCCGCGCGCACCACCGCGCCGCGGCGGATCTGCTTCTTCGGTCCGGCCTCGGCCGCCAGGCCCGAGGCCACCGGCTTCAATCCGTCGCCGCTGATGCTGATCGATTCGCCCGATTCGAGCACTGCCACCACCTTGCGCGGCGAGGCTTCCAGCACCACGGCGGCCTTGAGCTCGTCGTTGTCCGGGTGCTCGGCCAGCGCCTCGGCGATGCGCGCATCCAGCGCCGCGGGGTCGGCCGGCAGGTCCACGTAGTCCTCGGGGCCACGGTAGACCTGGCGTCGCTCGTAGTTCAGCAGCCCGCGCCGCAGCGCGCGGTAGGCCACCTCCTGGTCGGTGGCGTCGACCGTGACGTGCACGTCCAGGCCACGCGTGGTCGTCTCCTCGCCGTACTGGGTCTGGATCAGCTGGCGTACCGACTCGGCCACGAAATCGGCGTGCACCGTCGTCGATTCGGGGACGCGATAGTGC
Source organism: Burkholderiales bacterium (assembly GCA_037442725.1). Lineage (GTDB taxonomy): Bacteria > Pseudomonadota > Gammaproteobacteria > Burkholderiales > Burkholderiaceae_C > Pseudaquabacterium. Next base: position 14,240 of record JBBIPS010000037.1, read on the forward strand.
AGCACCTGCGCGCGCGCCGCGTCGGCCTGCGTCTCGGTGATGAAGCCGTTGTCGAACATGCGGTCGATGATGTACTGCTGGCGTCGCGTCGCGCGCTGCGGGTTGGCGATCGGGTTGTACGCCGACGGCGCCTGCGGCAGCCCGGCCAGCATCGCCGCCTCGGCCACGCTCACCTGCTGCAGCGGTTTGCCGAAGTAGATCTCGCTCGCCGCGGCGAAGCCGTAGGCGCGCTGGCCGAGGAAGATCTGGTTCATGTAGATCTCGAGGATGCGCTCCTTGCTGAGCTGGCCCTCGATCTTCAGCGCGAGCAGGATCTCGTAGATCTTGCGCGTGAAGGTCTTCTCGGTCGAGAGGTAGAAGTTGCGCGCCACCTGCATCGTGATGGTCGAGGCGCCCTGGCTCTTGACGCGGTTGAACTGCGCCAGTCCGGCGCGCAGCACGCCGAGGTAGTCGACGCCGCGATGCTGGTAGAAACGCGCGTCCTCGATCGGAAGAGCA
>JBBIPS010000038.1:0-14522 GCA_037442725.1 Burkholderiales bacterium
CTACGCCGTTCGACGTCACCTTCACGCCGGTCAATGATGTGCCGGTCTTCACCAAGGGTGCCGATCAGTGGCTCGCTCTGACTGTCGCATCGCCGCAGACCCGCACGGGTTGGGCGACCGGTGTCACCGATGGCGATCCAGAAGTCGCGCAGGCTCTGACCTTCAACGTCACCGTGACCAGCGGTGCGGGCATCTTCACCACGCTGCCTGCCATCGACTCGACCGGCACGCTGACCATTCTCCACGACATCGACTTCGCGCTGCGCCCACGCGAGTCGACCGCCATCGTCGGCGCATCGGGGTCGGGCAAGAGCACGCTGCTGGCGATCATCGCCGGGCTGGACCTGCCCACGCGCGGCACGGTGCGCCTGGACGGCGCCGACATCTTCGCGCTCGACGAGGACGCACGCGCCGCGCTGCGCGCACGCCGGGTCGGATTCGTCTTCCAGAGCTTCCAGTTGCTCGCCCACCTGAGCGCACTCGAGAACGTGATGCTGCCGCTCGAACTGCTGGGGCGCGGCGACGCGCGCGCGCGCGCCGGCGCGATGCTGCAGCGCGTCGGCCTCGGCGAGCGATTGATGCACTACCCGCGCACGCTCTCGGGCGGCGAGCAGCAACGCGTCGCGCTGGCGCGCGCCTTCGTCGTCGAGCCCGCGGTGCTGCTCGCCGACGAGCCGACCGGCAGCCTCGATTTCGCCACCGGCGAGCGCGTCATGGCGTTGATGTTCGAGATGAACCGCGAGTCGGGGACGACGCTGGTGCTGGTCACGCACGACAGCGCAATCGCCGCGCGCTGCGACCGCCAGTTGCGCCTCGAGGCCGGGCGGCTGGTGAGCGACGAACACGCGACCCCATCGACCTCGTGAATGCCCCCAGGGCCGGGCTGCGCCCAGCAGCGCGGCGTGCCGGTCAAGCGAACCCAGGAGCGACCCGACGCGGGCCCGCGGTCCGTGCCGCGCAGTGCGGGGCCGACGCATTGCGGTCGTGGCGCGCACGGCAGAAGGGGCGCCGCAGCGCCCCTTCATCGTCGGCATCCCGATCAGCGCGTCACTGGCCGAACTTGTAGTCGGTCCTGGCGGCCTTGCGCAGGCTTTCCTGATACTGCTGCAGCTTGGCCTGTGCCAGCCTTTGCCGGATCTGCGGCTCGACGGCACCGAATTCGGGGAATTGCGCCTCGCGCGTGTCCTCGAGCTGGATGATGTGCCAGCCGAACTGGCTCTTCACCGGCGTCTCGGTCATCTCGCCCTTCTTCAGCTTCATCATCGCCTGGCTGAACTCGGGCACATAGGCCTCGGGCTTGGCGAAGTCGAGGTCGCCGCCGTTGGCGCCGGAGCCCGGATCCTTGGACTTGGCCTTGGCCAGCTCCTCGAACTTGGCGCCGCCCTTGATCTGCGCGATCAGGGCCTTGGCTTCGTCCTCGGCCTCGACCAGGATGTGGCGCGCGCGGTACTCGGTGCCCGAGGCCTGCGACTTGAACTTGTCGTACTCGGCCCTGGCCTCGGCGTCGGTGATCGGGTTCTTGCGCCTGTAGTCCTCGAACAGCTCGCGGATCAGGATGCTCTGGCGCGCCAGCTCCATCTGCGCCTTGTAGTCCGGCGTGGCGGCGATGCCGCGCTTCTCGGCCTCCTGCGCGAAGATCTCGCGCAGCACGACCTGCTCCTTGGCCTGGCCCTGCATCTCGGGCGTGACCTGCTGGCCGGCGCGCTGCGCCTGCTGCAGCAGCAGGTCGGCACGCGCCTTGGGCACGGCCTTGCCGTTGACGATGGCGATGTTCTGGGCTTGTGCGGCCAGCGGCAGCAGCGACGCGGCGGCGACAGCCACGACAGCCGCGCGCGCGGCAAGAGTCTTGCGGATCATGGACGTGTGGGTCTTTCGGGGGGTTGGATCGGACGCGCTCCGGAAAGCGCCCGGCAGGCAGGGGATCGATCGACTCGCGAACCAGGACCGGATCAGGTCTCGTCCGGTGTCCGAGCCTCGATGGCCAGCGCATGGATGCCGTCGGGTATCACGTGTCGCAGGGCATCATACACGAGGCGATGGCGCGCCACGCGCGCCAGGCCGGCCAGGCGCGCGCTGACCAGGACGACGCGCCAGTGCGTGTTCGCGCCGGCGCCGGCGTGCCCGGCGTGCTGGTGGCTCTCGTTGCGCACCTCGAGCCGGTCGAGCGGCGAGATCGCCGCACGCAGCGCCTGCTCGATCCGCTCGGCGCTGACGGCGCTCATCGGCGCGGCTCCCCGGCGGGCGCATCGTCGGCATCGGGCCTGGCGTCCTCGGCCGGCGCGGCGTCCTGCAGATAACGACTGAGGTACAGGCCCTGCGCGACGGTGAAGGCCAGCATCAGCCCGAGGCCACCGAACAGCTTGAAGTTGACCCAGGTGGCGGTCGGGAAGCTGTAGGCCACCCACAGGTTGAGCAGACCCATCAGCGCGAAGAAAGCGACCCAGGCGAAGTTCAGCCGCCGCCACACGGCGTCGGGCAACTGCATCTGCTCGCCCAGCAGCAGTCGCAGCAGGTTGCGCCCGAACAGCGCCTGGCTGGCCCAGAACGACAGCCCCATCACCCAGTACAGCACGCTCGGCTTCCACTTGATGAAGGTTTCGCTGTGCAGCCAGACCGTCAGGCCGCCCAGCACCACCACGAGCCCGAGGCTGACCCAGAGCATGAAGTCGACCTTCCTGCCGCGTGCCTTCAGCCAGCCCACCTGCGCCAGTGTCGCGACGATGACGACCACGGTCGCCAGCAGCACCGGCGCTTCGGCGGCACCGACCTTGCCGCCGGCAACGACGCCGCCCAGGGTCTGGGTCGCGAACGCCGCTGCCCAGTCCGTGTTGGCCTCGGCGTACTTGAAGGTGCCGAAGAACAGCACGATGGGCAGGAAGTCGAACAGCAGTTTCATTCAGTCGTCGATTGAAGTCGGACGTGAGGCGGCGCGAACCCGGCGTCGATGCCGTGCGGCAGGACGATCGATCGCGCCGACGAGCGCGGCGCAGCGATGCGCACGGACGGCGGGCAGTGTAGCCGCGGGCGAGCGGGGCCGCGCCGTGCGGCTGCGCGGCTCAGCCACGCGGCGCGAAGTCGATCGACGCCGAGTTGATGCAGTAGCGCTCGCCGGTCGGCTCCGGGCCGTCCTCGAAGACGTGACCGAGGTGGCTGCCGCAGTTGGCGCAGCGCACCTCGACGCGCAGCATGCCCAGGCTCTGGTCGTCGACGCGTTCGATGCGACCGGGTTCGATCTCGCGCGACCAGCTCGGCCAGCCGCAGCCGGCGTCGAACTTGCCCGCGGACTCGAACAGCACCTGGCCGCAGCCGACGCAGCGGTAGCTGCCGTCGGCCCAGTGGTCCCAGTACTTGCCGCTGAAGGCGGGCTCGGTGGCGGCGTGGCGCGCGACCTGGTACTGCATCGGGTCGAGCTCGGCGCGCCACTCGGCGTCGGTCTTGCGCACCGGGTAGCGCGAGTCGTCGTGCGGATGCGGAGGCAGCGGATCCTTGAAGAACTTCATGATGAGCAGGACACCTCGAGATGTTTGGCCCAGTCGGGCGGAAGGGCGGCGTAGTGTTCGGCGCCGTCCTGTTCGTCGTACGGCCGCTCGAGCACCGAGTGCAGCCGCAGCAACTCGGAGAAGTCGCCGTCGCGGGCGTGGCGGATCGCCAGCTCGGCCAGATGGTTGCGCAGCACGAATTTCGGATTGCAGCGGTCCATGCGCGCCGCACGCTCGGCGTCGACGCTGGCTTCCCCTAGCAGCCGGTCGCGATAGCGCAAGGCCCAGGCGTCGAAGGCGGCGCGGTCGATGAACTGGTCGCGCACGCCGGCGTTGTCGGCCTGCGCCGCGGTGCTGAAGCGGCCGAGGCTGCGCCAGGTGATCGTGTAGTCGCTGCGCTCGCTGGCCATCAGCCGCAACAGGTCGTCGATCAGCCGGTCGTCGTCGTCGCGCGCCTGCAGCAGACCCAGCTTGGCGCGCAGGCGGGTCTGGATCGCGTTGGCGAACACCGTCTCGTACGGCGCCAGCGCGGCGCGCAGCACGTCGGTGTCGTCGCCCACCAGCGGCAGCAGCGCCTGCGCCAGCGCGTGCAGGTTCCAGTACGCCACGCTGGGCTGGCGCGCGTAGGCGTAGCGGCCCTGGTGGTCGGTGTGGTTGCAGACGTGCCCCGGATCGAACGCGTCGAGCATGCCGAACGGACCGTAGTCGATCGTCAGCCCGAGGATCGACATGTTGTCGGTATTCATCACGCCGTGGCAGAAGCCCACCGCCTGCCAGTGCGCCAGCAGCGTCGCGGTGCGGCGCGTCACCGCCTCGAGCAGCGCCGCGACGGGTTGCGCGGCGGCGCGGCAGTCGGGGTAGAAGTGGTCGATCACGAAGTCGGCCAGGCGGCGCAGCCGCTCGGGCTGGCGGTGGTGGCAGAAATGCTCGAAGTGGCCGAAGCGGATGAAGCTCGGTGCCACGCGCGTCAGCACCGCGGCGGTCTCGAGCTGCTCGCGATGCACCGGCTCCGTGGACGCCGTCATGCACAGCGCGCGCGTGGTCGGAATACCCAGCGCATGCATCGCCTCGGAGCAGAGGAACTCGCGGATCGTCGAGCGCAGCACGGCACGGCCGTCACCCATGCGCGAGTACGGCGTCAGCCCCGAGCCCTTGAGCTGGACCTCGCGCGGCCCGGCCGGTGTCTCGACCTCGCCGAGCAGCAGCGCGCGGCCGTCGCCGAGCTGGCCGGCCCAGACGCCGAACTGGTGGCCGCTGTAGACGCTGGCCAGCGGCGCCATGCCGGGCCACACCGCGGCGCCGCTGAAGACCTCGAGCGCGCGCCAGTCGGGCCGCTGCCACCAGTCGGCGGGCAGGCCCAGCTCGGCCGCGCAGCCGGAGCTCACCGCGGCCCAGGCCGGAGCCTCGACGGCGCGCGGCGCGAGCGGCGTATGGAAGCCCTCGCCCAGTGCCGCGAAACGGTTGAGCCAGCGCAGCGCAGGCGCCGCGCCGACCTGCGGCGGCATGGCTTCGATGTCGACCCGTGCGTTCATCGGTGGCAGTGTAGGCAGCGCGCCGGCCGGCTGCTGGCGCCGAGTGACAATGACCGCGCTGCCACAGGGTGCGCGGCCGTTCGGTGCACCCGCGGTCCCGTTCAACCAAGAGGAGTGAGACATGCCTGCCTTGATGGGCCAGATGATGCAGATGCCGCTGCTGATCTCGTCGTTGATCCGCCACGCGGCGCGCCATGCGGCCGATGTCGAGATCGTCTCGAAGCGCGTCGAGGGCGACATCCACCGCACCAACTGGGCCGAGGTCGAGTTGCGCGCGCGCAAGCTGGCGCAGGCGCTGGCCCGTCTCGGCTGCGCACCCGGCCAGCGCGTCGGCACGCTGGCCTGGAACGGTTACCGCCACCTCGAGATCTACTACGCCACCTCGGGCTCGCAGCTCGTCTGCCACACGATCAACCCGCGGCTGTTCCCCGAGCAGGTGGCCTGGATCGCCAATGACGCGGGCGACCAGGTGCTGTGCTTCGACCTCAGCTTCCTGCCGTTGGTCGAGAAGCTCGCCGCGCAGTTGACGACCGTGCGCCACTTCGTGCTGATGACCGATCGTGCGCACATGCCGGAGCGGACCACTATCGCTGGGTTGCTGTGCTATGAGGAGCTGGTCGAGGCCGAGCGCGGCGACTACGCCTGGCCCGAGTTCGACGAGAACACCGCGTCGAGCCTGTGCTACACGTCGGGCACGACGGGCCACCCCAAGGGGGCCGTCTTCGCGCATCGCTCGACCGTGCTGCACGCCTACGGCGCGGCGCTGCCCGACGCGATGGACTGCGCCGCCTCCGACGTCGTGCTGCCGGTGGTACCGATGTTCCACGTCAACGCCTGGGGCCTGCCCTACTCGGCCGCGCTGGTCGGCTGCAAGCTGGTGCTGCCGGGGCCGCACCTGGACGGCAAATCGCTCTACGAACTGTTCGAGCAGGAGCAGGTCACTTTCAGCGCCGGCGTGCCGACGGTCTGGCTCGGCCTGCTCACCTACGTCAAGGCCAACCAGCTCAAGTTCAGCAGCTTCAAGCGCACCGTGATCGGCGGCTCGGCGTGTCCGCCGGCGATGATGAAGACGCTGCAGGAAGACTACGGCGTCGAGGTCATCCACGCCTGGGGCATGACCGAGCTGTCGCCGCTGGGCACGCTGTGCAAGCTCAAGGCCAAGCACAAGGCGCTGCCGCACGACGCGCAGCAGCGCCTGCTCGAGAAGCAGGGCCGGGTGATCTTCGGTATCGACATGGCGATCGTCGACGACGCCGGCCACGCCCTGCCCTGGGACGGCGTGGCCTCGGGCAACCTGGTGGTGCGCGGGCCGTGGGTGATCGAGCGCTACTTCGGCCGCGCCGAGTCGCCGCTGGTGGCGGTGGACGGTCAGGGCGGATGGTTTCCGACCGGTGATGTGGCCACCATCGACGCCGACGGCTTCATGCAGATCACCGACCGCAGCAAGGACGTGATCAAGTCGGGCGGCGAGTGGATCAGCTCGATCGACCTCGAGAACATCGCGATGGCGCACCCCGCCGTGCACGAGGCCGCGGTGATCGCTGCGCCGCACCCGAAGTGGGACGAGCGGCCGCTGCTGGTGGTCGTGAGCAAGCCCGGCAGCGCGCCGACGCGCGACGAGCTACTGGCCTTCTTCGACGGCCGCATCGCCAAGTGGCAGATCCCGGACGACGTCGTGTTTGTCGACGAGTTGCCGCACACCGCAACCGGCAAGATCCAGAAGCTCAGGCTGCGCGAGCAGTTCAGGCAGCACAGGCTACCGACCTCCTGAGGCGGCGGCGTCGCCAGGACGCTGCGGGCCTGCGCTCGGCAGGCCCGCAGCCACGGTAGCGAGCGCGGGGGCGGGCTGGGCGCAGCCCGGCCCTGGGGGCGCTCAGAGCCTCAGCGCCCGTACACCTTGCCGAAGCGCTCCCAGGTCTTGCCGTTGAAGCGCATCAACTGCTCGCGCTCGATCGGGAAGAAGTCGTCCGGCCCGGTCTTGATGTTCACGCCCGGCAGCAGCATCGGCAGCGTCAGGTCCAGGCTGGCGGCCTGCCTCATGATGTTGTCGTGCGTCAGGTTGTCTCCCGCCTGCCTGAGCACCTGCACCAGCGTCTGCGCCACGGTGTAGCCGTAGACGTTGAAGTTGTCGTTCAGGCTGCCGCCCGGGTGGTACTTCTTCATCCAGGCCACCCAGTCGTCGTGCTCCTTGCCGCTCTGGAACTGCGGGTCGGTCGGGTCCTTGATGTACGCCGCGGTGATGATGCCCGTCGCGTTGTCCAGGCCCGCCGGGGTCAGCACCGAGCCGACCGCGTTGGACACGCTGTTCAGGTAGTGCGTCGGCTTCCAGCCCAGCTCGGCGGCCTTCTTGATCGCCTGGGCCGCGAACTTGGGCGTCGTGATGTTGAAGAAGGTGTCGGCGCCCGAACTCTTCAGCGTCAGCATCTGGCTGTCCACCGTCGGGTCGGTGACCTCGTACGAGATCTTCGAGACGATCATCGCGCCGGCCTTGCTGCCCAGTCCGTCCTCGAAGCCCTTGAGGTAGTCCTTGCCGTAGTCGTCGTTCTGGTACAGCACCGCGATCCTGGCGCCGGGCTTGGTCTCGAGGATGTGCGCGGCGTAGATCCTGGCCTCCGACTGGTAGTTCGGCTGCCAGCCCATGGTGTACGGGAAGTTCTTCGGATCGCCCCACTTGGTGGCGCCGGTGGCGACGAAGAGCTGCGGCACCTTCTTGCCGTTCATGTACTTGTGGATCGCCGAGTTCGACGGCGTGCCCAGCGACTGGAACACCAGCAGCACTTCTTCTTCCTCGACCAGCTTGCGCGCCATCTCGACCGACTTGGCCGGGTTGTAGCCGTCGTCGAGCGAGACGAACTTGATGTGGCGGCCGTTCACGCCGCCCTCGGCGTTGACCTTGTCGAAGTAGGCGCCGATGGCCTTGCCGATCGCGCCGTACGCCGACGCCGGGCCCGAGTACGGGTTCAGGTGGCCGACCTTGATCTCCTTGTCGCTGGCACCCGGGTCGTACTTCTTCTGCGCCAGCGCCGAGCCGGCGAGCGCCAGCGCCGCGACGCCGATGGCGGCGATTTTCCAAGCCTTGCGTTGCATCATCTGCTGTCTCCTGGTGGGGTGGATGAAACAGGAAAGGGCCAGCCAGTGACCGGGATGATCGCGTCAGCCCCGGTCCGAAGCGGGCGCGGCGCCTGGCCGCCAGCGCGCCCACAAAGTCCCGAGCAAGCCCATCACGCCGGTGGGCATCAGGTACATCAGGCCGATCAGCACGGCGCCGTAGATCGCCCACGGCGCCGACTTCGAGATCTCGCCGGCGATGTTGGGCACGAACTGGATGAAGATCGCGCCGAAGATCGCGCCCGGGATCGACGCCAGCCCGCCCACCACCACCCCGACCAGGAAGGTGATCGACAGCCACAGCGTGAAGCTGTCGGGCGAGACGAAGGCCACGCTGATCGCGCCGAGCGCGCCGGCCACGCCGGTGAATGCCGCCGAGACGCCGAATGTGAGCGACTTGAACATCGGCAGGTTGATGCCCATCGCGGTGGCGGCGATCGGGTGGTCGCGAATCGCGACCAGCGCCCGGCCGACGCGTCCGCGCAGCAGGTTCCAGGCCAGCAGGAACATCACCAGCGCCACCGTCAGCGTGAAGAAGTACAGCCAGCGATCGGCGCTGAGCGGCTGGTCCAGCAAGCGCATGGCCAGCGGCGGCTCGGGCTTGCTCAGCACGATGCCCTGCACGCCGCCGGTGAGGCCGTCGATTCCCTTGTACTTGAGCAACTGCGGCACCGCCAGCGCGAAGGCGAAGGTGGCCAGCGCCAGGTAGTTGCCACCCAGCCGCAGTGCCGGGAACCCCATCAGGAAGCCCAGGCCGAAGCACAGCAGCCCCGCCGCCGGCAGCGTGGCCCAGTACGGCAGGCCGAGCCGGTCCATCAGCATCGCCGCGGCATACGCGCCGACGGCATAGAACGCGCCGTGGCCGAGCGAGATCTGGCCGTTGAATCCGGTCAGGATGTTCAGTCCGAGCACCGCGACGGCGTAGATCAGCACCAGGTTGAACTGGAACACGCGGTAGTTCTTGACCAGGAACGGCAGCAGCGCCAGCGCCACCAGCATCAGCGCGCCCACCAGCCACCACGCCTTGCGGTTCATACCCGCGTCACCACGCTCTTGCCGAACAGGCCGTTCGGGCGCAGCGTCAGCGTCGCGACGATCAGCACCAGCGCGACACTCAACTTCAGTTCGGTGCCGATGACGTAGGCGCCGAGCAGGTTCTCGAGCACGCCGACGATGAAGCCGCCGAGCACCGCGCCGGCGGGGTTGTCGATGCCGCCGAGCAGCGCGGCGGCGAAGCCGTACAGCAGGATGCCCGACATCATGTTCGGGTCGAGGTAGACGATGGGTGCCACCATCATTCCGGCCACGGCGCCGATCGCCGCGGCCAGCCCCCAGCCCAGCGCCAGCATCCACGACACGCGGATGCCGACCAGCCGCGCCGATTCGGGGTTCTGCGCCGCGGCGCGCATCGCCAGCCCGATGGGGGTGAAGCGAAAGAAGCCCCACAGCGCCACCAGCACCAGCAGCATGACGCCGATCGAGCCCAGGTCGTGCGCCGAGAAGTAGCGCGTGGCCAGCGCCGAGCCCTGCGGGAACGGGCTCGGGAAGGCCTTGATCGTGTGCTCGAAGATCCAGCCCGCGAGCGAGTTGAAGATCACCAGCAGGCCGATGAAGACGATGACGTTGGTCAGCACCGGCGCGCGCTCGAACGGGCGCAGGATGATGCGCTGCACCAGCAATCCGCCGACGAACGAGATCGCCACCGTGGCGAAGAACGCCGCCCAGTACGGCCAGCCGTGCTCGATCAGCGCCCAGGCGATGAAGGTCGAGAAGGTGGCCATCTCGCCCTGGGCGAAATTGATGTGGTGCGTGGACTGGTAGATCATCACCAGCGCCAGCGCCACCGAGCCGTAGATGGCGCCGTTGGCCAGGCCGGAGAAGACTTGATGCAGCAAGGCGTCCATCGGCGGGCGTGCGCTCAATAACCGAGGTAGGCGCGGCGCACCGACTCGTCGCGCCGGATCGCGTCGCTCGGGCCCGACAGCGCGACGCGACCGGTCTCGAGCAGGTAGGCGTGGTGCGCCAGCTCGAGCGCGAGGCTGGCGTTCTGCTCGACCAGCAGCATGCTCACGCCGTCCTCCTCGTTGATGGTGCGCATGATGCGGAAGATCTCGGCGACGACCAACGGCGCGAGGCCGAACGAGGGCTCGTCGAGCAGCAGCAGCCTGGGCGCCAGCATCAGCGCGCGGCTGATCGCCAGCATCTGCTGCTCGCCGCCGGACAGCGTGCCGGCCTGCTGCGCGCGCCGCTCGGCCAGGCGCGGGAAGCGGGCGTAGGCCTTCTCGATGTCTGCAGCCACGGCGCCGCGCCCGGCTTGGGCGCGCGGGCGCGCATAGGCGCCGAGCTTGAGGTTGTCCTCGACCGACAGCGCGCCGAAGGTGCCGCGCCCATCGGGCACGTGCGCCACGCCCAGCCGCACCACGGCCTCGGTGGCCTTGCCGACCAACTGCTGCCCTTCGAACTCGAGGCTGCCCGAGGTGCGCACCATCTGGCAGATGGCGCGCAGCGTCGTCGTCTTGCCGGCGCCGTTGGCACCGAGGATGGCGGTGATCCGGCCCGCTTCGAGCGCGAAGTCGATGCCGAACAGCACCTGCGTCGCGCCGTACGACGCGCACAACTGGCGCGCTTCAAGCAGCCTGGGCATCGGCGTGGCGGGCGCTGGACGCGGCGCCGGTCGCGGTGGCCGGCGCACCGAGGTAGGCCTCGATCACCTCGGGGTGCTGCTGGATCACGGCCGGCGTGCCCTCGGCGATCTTGCGGCCGAAGTTGAGCGCGACGATGTGGTCGGACACCCCCATCACGAGGCTCATGTGGTGCTCGACCAGCAGCACCGTGATGCCGCGGCGGTCGCGGATGTCGACGATCAGCCGGCCCAGGTCGGCGAGCTCCTCGTGGTTGAGTCCGGCGGCGGGCTCGTCGAGCAGCAGCAGCTTGGGCTCGGCGGCCAGCGCGCGGCCGAGTTCGACGCGCTTCTGCGTGCCGAAAGGCAGGTCGCCCGCCGGCCGGTCGGCAACCGACGCGAGGCCGAGATAGTCCATGATCTCGCCGGCGCGCTCGCGCAACCGGCGCTCCTCGGCGCCGACCCGCGGCAACCGCAACGCACTGGCAACGAACCCCGCCGACGAGCGCGCGTGCGCGCCCACCATCACGTTGGCGCGCACGCTGAGGCTGCGGAACAGCGCCAGGTTCTGGAACGTGCGCCCCATGCCGAGTGCGGCGATGCGGTGCGTCGGCAGGTCGGTGATCGAGCGGCCTTCGAACACGATGTCGCCGCGCTGGTACGCGTACAGGCGGCTCAGGCAATTGAACAGCGTGGTCTTGCCCGCGCCATTGGGCCCGATCAGGCCGCACACTTCGCCGCGCTGCACCTCGAAGCTGACGCCGTCCAGCGCGACGATGCCGCCGAAGCGCACCGTCACGTCCTTCACGCTCAGCAGGGGCCCCGCTGCGATCGCCATGCCGTCCTTTGCCTGTCGCGCGCCGCCGATGGCGCATCGAGTCCTCGTCGCCGCCGCCCTGCGCGTCGCGAGGCGTGTTTATAGGCCGCGGTGGCCTGGCCTGGCAACGCGGAATTGCCCTGACACGCCAGCGCCAACCCGGCGCGCCGGTATGCGAGGATGCAGGCCGTGAGTTGCGGGCACGGTCGCCGCGTCCGGGCACTGCGCCACGACCGGACGCCGACGCCCGAACGGAGTTCAACCATGACCAGCATCTACGACCAGCACCTCGACCGCAACGCGGCCAACTACGTCGCCCTCTCGCCGGTGAGCTTCGTCGAACGCAGCGCCGAGGTGTTCGGCGACCTGCCGGCGGTGGTGCACGGTGCGCGCCGCTACACCTGGGCGCAGCTGCGCGAGCGCAGCGCGCGGCTGGCCGCGGCGCTGCGCGCGCTCGGCGTGGCGCGCGGCAGCACCGTGAGCGTGATGCTGCCCAACACGCCCGAGATGGTCGAGGCGCACTACGCGGTGCCGGCGCTGGGCGCGGTGCTGAACACGCTGAACACGCGTCTGGACGCGGCGCTGCTGGCCTGGCAGATGAACCACTGCGAGGCCGCGGTGCTGATCACCGACCGCGAGTTCGCGCCTTCGATGGCGCCGGCGCTGCAGACCTTGCGCGAGCAGTTCGGCCGCACGCCGATCGTCATCGACGTGGCCGACAGCGAGTACACGGGAGCCGGCACACTGATCGGCAGCCACGAGTACGAGGCGCTGCTGGCCGCGCACGCGCCGCTGGCGCGGCTCGAGGGCCCGGCCGACGAGTGGGACGCCATTGCGGTGAGCTACACCTCGGGCACCACCGGCGACCCCAAGGGCGTCGTCACGCATCACCGCGGCGCCTACCTCAACGCGGTGTGCAACGCCGCGACCTGGACCATGCCGCACTTCCCCAGGTACCTGTGGACGCTGCCGATGTTCCACTGCAACGGCTGGTGCTTCCCGTGGACGGTGGCGCTGCTCGGCGGCACGCACGTCTGCCTGCGCCGGGTCGAGGCCAGGGCGATCCTCGATGCGATGCGCGAGCACGGTGTCGACCACTACTGCGCCGCGCCGATCGTGCACAGCCTGATCTACAACGCGTCGCCCGAGTTGCGCGCGGGGATAACGCAGCAGGTGCGCGGCATGGTTGCCGGCGCGGCGCCGCCGGCGGCGATGATCGAGGGCATGGCCAGGCTCGGCTTCGACATCACCCACGTCTACGGCCTGACCGAGGTCTACGGGCCGGCATCGGTGGCCGCGAAGCGCCCGGGCTGGTCGGCGCAGAGCCTGTCTGAGCAGACACGGCTGAACGGCCGCCAGGGCGTGCGCTACCCGCTGCAGGAGGGCATGACGGTGCGCCATCCCGAGACCCTCGCCGAACTGCCCGCCGACGGCCGGACGATGGGCGAGATCATGTTCCGCGGCAACATCATGATGAAGGGCTACCTGAAGAATCCGGCGGCCACCGCGAAGGCCTTCGCGGGCGGCTGGTTCCATACCGGCGACCTGGCCGTGATGGAGGGTGATCGTTACGTCAAGATCAGGGATCGCAGCAAGGACGTGATCATCTCGGGCGGCGAGAACATCAGCTCGATCGAGGTCGAGGACGCCCTCTACCGCCACCCTGCCGTGGTGGCCTGCGCGGTGGTGGCCAGGCCCGATCCGAAATGGGGCGAGACGCCAGTGGCCTACGTCGAATTGAAGCCCGGTGCGAGCGTCAGCGCGGCCGAACTGATCGCGCACTGCAAGGGTCTGCTGGCCAGCTACAAGGTGCCGCGCGAGATCCGCTTCGAGGACATCCCGAAGACCTCGACCGGCAAGATCCAGAAGTTCCAGTTGCGCGAACGCGCCAGGTCATCGAGCGCGATCGAGTGATCGCGCGGATCCGTCATTGCCATCGACCAGGAGACCCCGACATGTTGACCACCGAAGACCCGCTGCTGCTGCGCAGCCAGGACGCGCGCGGCGTCGTCACGCTGACGCTGAACCGGCCGCAGGCATTCAACTCGCTGTCCGAGGCGATGCTCTCGGCGCTGCAGACCGAGCTCGAGCTGATCGGGCGCGACGAGACGGCGCGCGCCGTCGTGATCGCCGGCGCCGGCCGCGCCTTCTGCGCCGGGCACGACCTGAAGGAGATGCTGGCCGCGCCCTCGCGGCCGTATTACGAGGAGCTGTTCGCGCAGTGCGGCCGCATGATGATGGCGATCCAGAAACTGCCGCTGCCGGTCGTCGCGCGCGTGCACGGCATCGCCACCGCGGCCGGCTGCCAGCTGGTGGCGATGTGCGACCTGGCGGTGGCCGCGCGCGACGCGCGCTTTGCCGTCAGCGGCGTCAACCTCGGCCTGTTCTGCGCGACGCCCAGCGTCGCGCTGTCGCGCAACATCGGCCGCAAGGCGGCATTCGAGATGCTCGCCACCGGCGGCTTCATCTCGGCCGACGAGGCGCTGGCCAAGGGGCTGGTCAACCGCGTCGCCGAGCCGGCTCAGCTCGACGCCGCGGTCGAGTCGCTGCTGGCCGCGATCGTCGCCAAGCCGCGGCTGGCGCTGGCGCTGGGCAAGCAGTTGTTCTACCGGCAGATCGAGCTCGGCATCGAGGCGGCCTACGCGGCGGCCAGCCAGACCATGGCGTGCAACATGATGGACGCCTCGGCGCTCGAAGGCGTGCAGGCTTTCGTCGACAAGCGGCCGCCGCGCGGCGCGGGCTGGCCGGGCTGAGAGCCTGGCAGCGCCCGACGCCGGGATCGACCGGCGGGCGCAGCCACCTCGTCGAGGTGGGGCGCGTTGCCGGCACGACGCAGTGCGGCCGCAGCGATGCGCTGCCGGCCGGCGCCACGGGGCATCGTCTCGTGTGGGACGCATCGCAGAAGGCGAGCGGAGCGCTCTCGCACACGCACGCCCCCGACTTCGGCCCGCAGGACCATTACTTCG
>JBBIPS010000039.1:0-14372 GCA_037442725.1 Burkholderiales bacterium
TCAACAGTCTCATGGTCGACTCCAGTCTCAGCGTTGAAATGCAATGCGGGCTCGGCGCCGCTACGTCCGCTGCGTCGTGGCGCCGGCTCGAGCCTTCAGGCGCGAGGCCGGCCGTGCCAGCGAGGGCAACTTGCGGCGCGAGGCGAGCACCAGTTCGATGTCGTCGCGTGCCGCATCGATCAGCACCAGGATCGCCTGCTCGGCCTGGTCGGGCGAGCGCGCGAGCACCGCGTCGAGCACCGCGCGGTGCAGCGGCAGCGAGTTGGCCGGGCCGTCCTGCCGCGTCGTCGAGATCTCGAAGCTGGTGCGCAGCAGCGCGCCCAGCGCCTTGCTCATCTGCACCAGCATGCGGTTGTGGCACGCGCGCAGCAGCCCCTGGTGGAACCGCAGGTCGTGCGTGACGTAGTCGCCGCCATGCTCGATCGCATCCTTCATGCCGGCGTAGGCGGCCTCGATCTCGGCCAGGTCCTGCGTGCCGGCGCGCTCGGCGGCCATGCGCACGGCGGCCGGCTCGACGACGCGGCGCAGCTCCTGCAGGTCGCGCAGGAACTCGCGCGTCAAGCCGGCCTTGGACAGCCAGCCGACGACGTCGGGGTCGAACCAGTTCCACTGCGCCTGCGCCAGCACCCGGGTGCCGACCTTCGGGCCGGTGACGAGCAGGCCCTTGGCCACCAGCGACTTGACCGCCTCGCGCACCACGGTGCGGCTGACGCCGAGCACCTCGCCCAGTTGCGGCTCGGGCGGGAGCGTCGTGCCCGGAGCGTAGCGCCCGGTGATGATCGCCTCGGCGATCAGGTCGACGGCATGGCCGTGGACGTTCCTGATGACGGGTTTCGGTGCCACGATCGTCCTCAGCCGCGCACGAAGAGCGTGACCAGCGCCTCGGCGCCGACCTGCCGGCTGCAGTGCCCGTGCAGCGCGGGATCGAAGCGCGCGCCGGCGGGCAGGGTGTCGGCCGAATAGAAGTGCTGTCCCGGCGCAAAGATGCGCGAACTGCCGTCGTGCAGTCCGATCTCCATCCGGCCGCCGAGGATGAACACCCACTGCGGCGCGGTGGTGCAGTGGAAGTCGCTCCTGAATCCGACCGGGCTGCGGCGCAGCTGGTAGCCGCCACTGGGCCGCAGCGGTGACAGCCGTGCCTGCGGCGTGCCTTCGGTCAACGCCATCGGCTCGTCGCGCCAGCGCGCGCGGCCATCGGTGTCGGTGTAGAGGACGACCCGGGTGAAGCGCGTCACGGTTCGACTCCGGTGCGGTCCGCGTGCAGCCCGGTCGCGCAGGCGCACGGCGTGCGCAACTGCGTCAGCAGTGCGGCCGTGATCTGCGCGGCGGGTGCGGCGACGTCGAAGCACAGCGCGTGCTCGTCGGCGCCGGGCGCTTCGAGCGCGTCGAGCTGGCTCGGCAGCAGCGAAGCCGGCATGTAGTGGCCGACGCGGGCGGCCAGGCGCTGCGCCAGCAGCGCCGGCGCGCCGTGCAGATGCACCAGTCGCAGGTCGGCGCAGCGGCTGCGCAGCAGGTCGCGGTAGCTGCGCTTGAGCGCCGAGCACGCCACCACCAGCCCGCGTCCGGCGGCGCGGGCCGCGCCGAGCCGATCGGCCAGCGCCCGCAGCCAGTCGAGGCGGTCGGCATCGGTGAGCGCAATGCCCGCAGCCATCCGTTGCACGTTGCACGGCGGGTGCAGCGCGTCGCCGTCGAGGAACTCGACGCCGAGTGCAGCGGCGAGCTGTCGGCCGACGCTGCTCTTGCCGCAGCCGCTGACGCCCATCACCACGATGCATGCCGGCGCCACGTCGGATGGCCTCTCAGCCGAGCCGCCGGCCGCTGGCGGCGTCGAAGACATGCGCCTTGGCGGCATCGATCGCCAGGTGTACGTTGTCGTCGGGTCGCGCGTCGGTGCGGCCATGCATCACCAGCGTGAACTGCGCCGAGGTGCTGCCGCTGCCGACCTGCAGCAGCAGTTCGGTCTCGGCGCCGGTCGGCTCGACCACCACCACCTGGGCCGGGATACCCGCGTCGGCCAGTGCCAGGTCGCCCGGCCGGATGCCGTACTGCACCGCCTGGCCGTCCCGGCCTTCGACGCCCGGCGCTGCCGGCCAGCGGCAGTCGAGCGCGTCGACGAAGCGGCCGCCCGCCTCGCGCCGCAGCAGCCCCGGCAGCACGTTCATCGCCGGCGAGCCGATGAACTGCGCGACGAACAGGTTGGCGGGCGCGTCGTACAGCTCGAGCGGAGTGCCGATCTGCTCGACGATGCCGTCGTGCATCACGACGATGCGGTCGGCCATCGTCATCGCCTCGATCTGGTCGTGGGTGACGTAGACGGTGGTGGTGCGCAGCCGCCGGTGCAGCGCCTTGATCTCGGCGCGCATCGCCACGCGCAACTTGGCGTCGAGGTTGGACAACGGTTCGTCGAACAGGAAGACCTTGGGGTCGCGCACGATGGCGCGGCCCATCGCGACGCGCTGGCGCTGGCCGCCCGAGAGTTCGCGCGGGTAGCGCTCGAGCAGCGGCTCGAGGTTGAGGATGCGCGCGGCGTCGGCCACGCGCTCGGTCGTCACCTTGGCATCGGCGCGGCGCAGCCTGAGGCTGAAGGCCATGTTGTCGCGCACCGTCATGTGCGGGTACAGCGCGTAGCTCTGGAACACCATCGCGATGTCGCGGTCCTTGCTCTCGAGGTCGTTGACCACCTTGTCGTCGATCAGGATCCGGCCGCCGCTGATCTCCTCGAGGCCGGCGAGCATGCGCAGCAGCGTCGACTTGCCGCAGCCCGAGGGGCCGACGAGGACGACGAACTCGCCGTCGGCGATGTCGAAGCTGATGCCGTGGATGACCGCGACGTCGCCGTAGGCCTTCTCGATGTTGCGGAACGTGACGGTTGCCATGGCGGGTCTTCCCGATGTGCCCGGATCAGCTCTTGACGGCGCCGGCGGTCAGGCCGCCGACCATGTAGCGCTTGAAGGCGTAGTAGATCGCCGCGGGTGGCAGCGCGTAGACCAGTCCGGTGGCCATCAGCAGCTCCCACGGCGAGTCGTCGGCCGAGAGGAAGTTGCCCAGCGCCACCGCCAGCGTCACGCTGCGGTCGTTGGACAGCAGCAGGAAGGCGTAGAGGTATTCGTTCCACGCCAGCAGCAGCGCATAGGTGCCCACCGCGACCAGCGAGGGCACCATCAGCGGCAGGTAGACCAGGCGGAACAACTGCAGCGGCGAGGCGCCGTCGATGCGCGCGGCCTCGTCGAGCTCGACCGGCAGCTTGTCGCTGGCCTGCTTGAGCACCCAGATGCAGTACGGCGAGGCGATCGTCACCATCGCCAGGATCAGTGCCCACTGGTTGTTGAGCAGGCCGTAGTTGCCCATGGTCTTGTACATCGGCACGGCGAGGAAGGCGGCCGGGATGAAGTAGGTCACGAGCGCCAGGTTCATGACCCAGCGCCCGCCGGCCACCTTGAGCCGGCTGATCGCGAACGCGGCCGCGGTGGCGATGAACAGGGTGAGCGCGGCCACGGCTACTGCGATCAGCAACGAGTTGCCCATCTGCAGCCAGAAGTGGTCGAGGTAGAAGTGCTTCTGGCGGAAGACGATGTCGAAGTTCTGCAGCGTCGGGTTCTTCGGCCACAGCCGACCCGAGGTCGCCGAGTCGCGCTCCGAGATGGCGAACAGGAACAGGTGGTACAGCGGGATCAGCGTCCACAGCAGGACCGGGATGCCGATCAGCAGCAGCCTGGCCTCGGCGCCGACCTTGCGCCACGTCATGCCGCGGCTCATGTCGAGCTCCGCCGGGCCGCCCCGGGCCCTGGGGGCAACGCGCGGATGCGAGCCCAGGGGCTCATTTCGACAGCCTCTTCATCATGAAGTACACCAGTGGCAGCACCAGCGGCAGCGCGACGACGATCGACGCCATCGCCAGGTCGACCTGGTCCAGCCGCAGGTAGCGGATGCCGAGCGTGGCGAGCACGTGCGTCAGGTCAGCCGGGCCACCGCCGGTGAGCAGGTAGACGCTGTTGAAGTCGCCGAGCGTCCAGATCATCGACAGGATGGTCGACGTGAGGTAGAGCGTGCGCAGCGACGGCCAGGTGATGAATCTGAACTTCTGCCAGCTCGTCGCGCCGTCGACCGAGGCGGCTTCGTACTGCTCGGCGGGGATCGCCAGCCGGCCGGCGACCAGGATCAGGGTCCAGAACGGCAGCGACTTCCAGATGTGCATCAGCATCGATAGCGACAGCGCCAGCGTCGGGTCGTTGAGCCAGTTCGGGCCGTCCAGCGCGGTGAGCCGGAAGATCAGGCTGTTGATCACGCCCCACTCGGGGTTGAGCATGAAGCGCACCGACAGGATGGTCGGGATCGACGGTACCGCCCAGGGCAGGATGTAGAGTACCGACAGCACCTTGATCCACCAGCGCGTCCGGATGAAGAAGCCCGACAGCAGCAGCGCCACCACCATCTTCAGGTTGATCGCCAGCACCAAGAACAGCACCGTGTTGATGACGGTGCGAAAGAAGATCGGGTCGGCGAAGAGCTTGACGTAACTCTCGGGGTGGCGTGCCAGCCACAGGCCGTAGCCCACCGGGTAGAGCACGAAGACCCCGAAGATCAGCAGGTACGGCAGCACCAGCCAGCGACCCCAGGACTGCCATGCACTCGGACGCCGGCGTCGCGGGCGCAGGCCTGCTGCGGCGAGGGTGGCTGGGCTCATGGCGGAGGTTCAGGCGCAGTGCGTTGCAGGGCCGACCGTACGGCGCCTGGGCCGTGCCTGGTACGGCGACAGGCGAGCAGATCGTGCCGGCTGCCGCCGCTGCGCCGGTGGCCCGCGGAGGCGTCCGACGCAGCGGCCCGGGACGCCGTTCAACTGCCGGCGACGGTCTTGATGCGGGCGATCATCTCGTCGACGGCCTTGTCGACGGGCATCTTCTCGTTGAGGATGCGGTTCATCGCCTTGGCCCAGACGTTCTCGTTGTTGAGCGTCGTGAACTTGAAGTTCTTCGTGAATTCGAACGGCGTCGTACCGGCCATGAACTGGTTGTAGACGGCCAGGCGATGCGGATCACCCTTCCAGAACGGGCTTTGCTGCGCCTTCAACTGCACCGGGAACCAGCGTCCGAGCGAGCCTTCGACATACGGCGTCAGGTTGGCTTCGTCGAGCAGGAAGGTCAGGAACTTCTTGGCCGCCGGCTTGTTCCTGGCCTCCTTGAAGATGACCCCGGTCTTCACGGCGGCACGGTAGATCATCTTGCTGCCGTCGGGCTTGTTCGGAAAGCCGGCGGTGGCGATCAGCTCGGTGTAGTTCTTCTTGCCGAGGTCACGCTGCGCCTGCGTCAGTGACGCGTTGTTCATGTCGTCGAGCCACTTGGCGGCGATCGAGATGGTCGCGTTGTGCGTCATCACGATGGTCTTGTTGTGGAACGCGACGTTGTTGTCCGGGTCCTTCCAACTCGTCGACGACGGCGGCGTGCAACCCTTGGCGTAGGCCGCGGTGTAGTCGGTCATCGCGTTGATCAGGCCGGCGCGCACGCTGGGGTCGTCGACCAGCAGCTTGCCCGAGTCGTTGACCAGCTTGACGTTGTAGGCGTCCATGAAGGTCAGGAACGAATAGAACGTGTCGGTCGAGTCCACGCCCATCGGGAAGCCGCTGCCGTAACCGCGCTGGCCGGTCTTCTGGCGATAGGCGGGCTGGACCTTGTCGCACCAGAAGCTCCAGTACTCCTTCCAGGTCCTGGGGATGTCGGAGTCCTTGAATCCCGCATCGGCCAGCATGTCCTTCCAGTACTGGATGTGCATCGTCTGCTGCTTGAGCGGGAAGGCGTAGTAGGCGCGCGACTGGCTGGTGTTGTTGTAGAGGAAGGTGGTCGACAGCGCGTGCGGCTCGAACTTGGCGCGCAGCGGGTTGATCACGCTCGAGAGGTCCTCGAGCTTGCCGTCATAGGCCCACTTGGCAGTGACCTGGAAGTCATAGCTGTCGGCATACGCGACGTCGGGCGGGTTGCCCGAATCGAGCGCCGACACCGTCTTGGGGATCATGTCCTGGATCGGGTACTGCGACAGCTCGACCTTGATGCCCTTGTTCCTGTCCTCGAACCGCTTGATGGCGGCGAGCAGCGCGGTGTCCTCGGCCTTGTAGAAGCCCTTGACCCACCAGACGGTGAGCTTTTCCTGCGCCAGCGCAGGGACGCCGGCAAGCAGTCCGGCGCCGATCAGCGCGAGCGTCATCGATTTCCTGAATTGCATCTGGCGGTCTCCTGAGGGGGCGGGCGAGTCACGCCCATGGTCTTATCGTATGATGATTGGGACACCGCGTGGCCCGGGCTTACCCGGGGGTCAGCGGCACTCGGGCACCGGAGTCGGCAGCGGCCGGCCGGCGAAGTGGGCCTGCAGGTTGGCGAACGCCAGGTCGGCCATGGCCTGCCGGGTCTGGTCGGTGGCGCTGCCGACGTGCGGCGTCAGCACCACGTTGGCCAGGCGGCGCAGCCGCTCGGGAACGTTCGGCTCGGTCTCGAACACGTCCAGCCCGGCGCCGGCGATCACGCCGCGCTCGAGCGCATCGATCAGTGCCGTCTCGTCGACCACCGAGCCGCGCGCGACGTTGACCAGCACGCCCTTGGTGCCGAGCGCGGCCAGCACCCGGGCGTCGATCAACTTGCGTGTGCCGTCGCCGCCAGGGGTGATGACGACGAGGTAGTCGCTCCGGGCAGCCAGGGCCTCGGCGTTCGGGAAGTAGCGCCACGGCAGGGCGGGGCGCGCGCTGCGCGCGGTGTAGGCGATGGCCATGTCGAACGCCGCCGCACGCCGCGCGATGGCCTGCCCGATGCGGCCGATGCCGACCAGCCCGAGCCGCGCGCCCGACATCTTGCGCGCCAGCGGCATCGGGCCGGCCGCCCACCTGCCGCTGCGCACATGGTCGTCGGCGGCGAGCAGGCGGCGCGCGCTGGCGAGCATCAGCGCGATGGCCAGGTCGGCCACGTCGTCGTTGAGCACGTCGGGGGTGTGCGTGACGGCGACGCCGCGCGCCTGGGCCGCGGCGACGTCGATGCCGTCGTAGCCGACACCCATCACCGAGATGATCTCGAGCGCCGGCAGGCGCGCGATCAAGCCGGCGCCGACCTGCGACTCGCCGCTGGCCGCGACGGCGCGGATGCGCGGCGCGACGGTCGCGAAAGCCGCCGCATCGGTCTCGTGCAGCCGCTCATGGACGACGAAGGCGCAGTGCAGTTGCGCTGTCAGCAGTGGCGACAGCCTGGCCACCGTCAACACCTGGGGCGCAGCGGCGACGGCGGGCGCCGGCGCGGCGCTCGACATGGCGCTGCGAACGGTGTGGGCATCGGTGCGGGTCACGTCGGGCACTTCGTTCTCCTAGGGCTAATACCGCTGCCGCGGCCAATCGTCATACCATATTATGCGTAGCCGAACGGTCATGCCGACCCCGGGAAAGCCAGCGCCCATGAGCTCGAAATCGAAGCAGCAAGCCGCATCCGCCGCCGCGATGCGGACCCAGGCGGCCCGGCCCTTGCGCAGCCAGCAGTGGTTCGGCCGCCAGGACCGGGACGGCTTCGTCTACCGCAGCTGGGTCAAGGGCCGCGGCATTCCGCACGACCAGTTCGACGGCCGGCCGGTGATCGGCATCTGCAACACCTACAGCGAGTTGACGCCGTGCAACTCGCACTTCCGCACCTTGGCCGAGCAGGTCAAGATCGGCGTCTACGAGGCCGGTGGCTTCCCGCTCGAGTTCCCGGTCATGTCGCTCGGCGAGACGCTGCTGCGGCCAACCGCGATGCTGTACCGCAACCTGGCCAGCATGGACGTCGAGGAGAGCATCCGCGGCAACCCGATCGACGGTGTCGTGCTGCTGATGGGCTGCGACAAGACCACGCCCAGCCTGGTGATGGGTGCGGCCAGCGTCGACCTGCCGACCATCGGCGTGTCGGGCGGGCCGATGCTCAACGGCAAGTGGCGCGGCCGGGAGCTGGGCTCCGGCACCGATGTCTGGACCATGAGCGAGCAGGTGCGCGCCGGCACCTTGCGGCTGGCCGACGTCTTCGAGGCCGAGAGCTGCATGCACCGCAGCCACGGCCACTGCATGACGATGGGCACTGCCAGCACGATGGCGTGCATGGTCGAGGCGCTCGGGCTCGGACTGCCCGGCAACGCCGCCTACCCGGCGGTCGACGGCCGGCGCAACGTGCTCGCGCGCCAGGCCGGCCGGCGCTGCGTCGAGATGGTGCACGCGGACCAGAAGCTGTCGCACGTGCTCACGCGCGCGGCGTTCGAGAACGCCATCGTCACGCTGGCGGCCATCGGTGGCTCGACCAACGCGGTGATCCACCTGATCGCCATTGCGCGGCGCCTGGGCGTGCCGCTGGGCATCGATGACTTCGACCGTCTGGGCAGCCACCTGCCGTGCCTGGTCAACCTGCAGCCCTCGGGCGAGCACCTGATGGAGGACTTCTGCTACGCCGGCGGCCTGCCGGCGGTGATGAAGGAGATGGCGCAGCACCTGCACCTGGATGCGCTGACCGCCAATGGCTGCAGCGTCGGCGCCAACATCGCCGCGGCCGAGAACTTCGACACCGAAGTCATCAAGCCGCTGGCCGCGCCGTTCAAGGCGCAGGCCGGCATCGCCGTGCTGCGCGGCAACCTGGCGCCGCGTGGTGCGGTGATCAAGCCGAGCGCCGCGACGCCGGCGCTGATGGTGCACACCGGTCGCGCGGTGGTGTTCGAGGATTCGGTCGACTTCCACGCCCGCATCGACGACGAGTCGCTCGACGTCGACGAGACCTGCGTGCTGGTGCTGAAGAACTGCGGGCCCAAGGGCTACCCCGGCATGGCCGAGGTCGGCAACATGCCGCTGCCGCCCAAGGTCCTGCGCAAGGGCGTCACCGACATGGTGCGCATCAGCGATGCGCGCATGAGCGGCACCGCCTACGGCACCGATCGGAAGAGCACGGTGCCCGAGGCGGCGGCCGGTGGCACGCTGGCACTGGTGAAGAACGGCGACCTGATCACGCTCGACGTGCCGGCGCGCCGGCTGCATCTTCATGTCGACGATGCCGAGCTCGAACGTCGCCGCGCCGGCTGGAAGCCGCCGCAGCCGCCGATGGACAGCGGCTACTGGAAGCTCTACATCGACCATGTGCTGCAGGCCGATGAAGGCGCCGACCTCGACTTCCTGTGCGGCCAGCGCGGCTCTGCCGTGCCCAAGGACAACCATTGACCATGACCTCCCGAATCGCCCTCGTCACCGGCGCCGGCTCGGGCATCGGCAAGGCCTGCGCCGGCGCGTTGCTCGCCGACGGCTGGCAGGTGGTCTACGCCGGCCGACGCGTCGAGGCGCTGCAGGCGGCGATCGCGGCGACCGGCGAGCACGCCGCGCGCGCCGTCGCGCTGCCGTGCAACGTCGCCGACGAAGCCTCGGTGGCGGCGCTGTTCGACGCCGTGCGTGCGCGCTTCGGTCGCCTCGACCTGCTCTTCAACAACGCCGGCATCTCGCCGCGCGCGACGACGCCCGATCGACTCTCGGGCGCCGAGTGGCGCGCCGCGATCGACACCAACCTGAGTGGCGCGTTCTACTGCCTGGCGCAGGCGTTCAGGCTGATGCGCGAGCAGTCGCCGCAGGGCGGGCGCATCATCAACAACGGCTCGATCTCGGCCCATTCGCCGCGCCCCGGCTCGATCGCCTACACCGCGACCAAGCACGCCATCACCGGCCTGACCAAGACGGCATCGCTCGATGGCCGGCCGTTCGACATCGCGGTCGGCCAGATCGACATCGGCAACGTCGCCAGCGAGATGACCGCCAGGATGGCCAGCGGCGTGCCGCAGGCCGATGGCAGCATCCGGCCCGAGGCGCGCATGGACCTGGACTCGGTGGCGGCGACCTTCATGACGATGGCGCGCCTGCCACTGAGCGCCAACGTGCTGTTCGTGACGGTGATGGCGACCCGGATGCCGTTCGTCGGTCGCGGCTGACCGCCGCGCCGTCGCCACCAGCGGGCACACGCGCCGATGACCCCCGCACTCGATGTCGTCACGCTCGGCGAGGCGCTGCTGCTGCTGACGGCCGACGAGCCCGGGCCGCTCGAGCAGGTGCGGCATTTCCACAAGGGCAGTGCCGGCGCCGAGACCAACGTCGCGATCGGGCTGGCGCGGCTCGGCCTGGCCGTCGGCTGGCAGAGCCGACTCGGTGTCGATTCGATGGCGCGCTACCTGCTGGCCGAGATCGGCGCCGCCGGTGTCGATTGCTCGCACGTGGTGTGCGACGCCGCGCAGTCCACCGGCTTCATGTTCAAGGGCCGGGTCGACGACGGCAGCGACCCGCCGATCGAATACCACCGCCGGGGTTCGGCGGCGAGCCGGCTGCAGCCCCGGGAGATCGACGCCGACTGGCTTGCCGGCGCGCGGCTGCTGCACGTCACGGGCGTCTTCGCGGCGCTGTCGGCGAGCACGCTGCAGGCCACGCGCGAGGCGATGTCGATCATGCGCTCGCGTGGCCGCCTGGTCTCGTTCGACCCCAACCTGCGGCCGGCGCTGTGGCCGTCGCCGCAGGAGATGGCCCGCGCGCTGAACGACCTGGCCGAGGGCGCCGACTGGGTCCTGCCGGGGCTGGAGGAAGGCCGCCTGCTGAGCGGCTGCGACACGCCCGAGCGCATCGCGGCGTTCTACCGCGAGCGCGGCGCACGCGTGGTGGCGGTCAAGCTCGGCGCCGACGGCGCGTACGTCGATGCGACCGGTGCGGCCGGCGCGGTCCGTGGCTATGTGCCTGCGGTGCCGCCGGCGCGCGTGGTCGACACGGTCGGTGCCGGCGACGGCTTCGCGGTCGGCTTGATCAGCGCGCTGCTCGAGGAACGAGGTTCGATGGCCGCGGCGCGCCGCGGCAACTGGATCGGCTCCCGCGCGGTGCAGGTGCGCGGCGACACCGAAGGCCTGCCGACGCGCGCCGAACTCGACGCTGCCGGCGTGTGAGCGCCGAGCCTCTCCGTACCCGTGCTTCGACGCATTCGCCGGCGATCGCCTCAGCTTCATACCGCACGACTCAGCAGGAACCCGACATGCAACGAATCGGCTTCATCGGTGCCTCCGGCCTCATGGGCCACGGCATGGCCAGGCATCTGCTCGCCAAGGGCCATCCGCTCATGCTCACGGTGCACCGCAACACCGCGCGCATCGCGGATCTGCTGGCGGCCGGGGCCACGCAGGCGTCGACGCCGGCCGCGCTGATCGCGGCCAGCGACATCGTCTTCATCTGCGTCACCGGCTCGCCGCAGGTCGAGGCGGTGGTGGCCGGCGCGGACGGCCTGCTGGCCGGCGTCGCGGGCCGCCCGGGTGGCCCCGGTGGTGCGACGCGCCCGCTCGTGATCGTCGACTGCTCGACCAGCGAGCCCAACTCGACGGCACGCCTGCGCGAGCGCTGTGCCGCCGTCGGCGTCGTGCTCGTCGACGCGCCGCTGGCACGCACGCCGGTGGAGGCCGAGGCCGGCCGGTTGAACGTGATGGTCGGCGCCGATGCCGAGGTCTTCGCCCGGCTCGAGCCGGTGCTGCGCTGCTTCGCCGAGAACGTGTTCCACGTCGGCGGGCCGGGCGCCGGCCACACGATCAAGCTGTTGAACAACTTCATCGCGCTGACGGCGTGCAGCGCGACGGCCGAGGCGTTCGCGGTCGGCCAGCGCGCCGGCGTGGACCTGCACAAGCTGGTCGAGCTGGTCTCGGCCGGCCCGGTCAACTCGGGGCTGTTCCAGGCCATGGCCAGGACGCTGTCGGGCGACCTGGCGGGGTTGAAGTTCGAGCTCGACAACGCGCGCAAGGACGTGCGCTACTACACCCACCTGGCCGAGCATGTGGCCGTACCCACGCTCGTCGGCGAGGCGGTGCACCAGTCGCTGGCGCTGGCCAGCGCATTGGGTCACGGTGCCAGGTTCGTGCCTTCGCTGGTCGAGGCGCAGGAGCAGATCACCGGCGCGCGCATCGTTCCGCGTTGAGCCACCGGCCGAGCCGCCGCTGCGGCGTCTGCGGCGTCTGCGGCGTCTGCGGCAGGCATCGGCGCATCGCCTCGTCGTCATGACCTTCAACCAGCTCCCGCGATCCGCATCGTTCCATCGGAAACCCACCTCATGACCGAACCGACCACGATCGCAGCCACCGGCCGCCTTGCCGGCAAGACCGCATTTGTCACCGCCGCCGGCCAGGGCATCGGCCGCGCCACCGCACTGGCTTTCGTTCGCAGCGGCGCGCGCGTCATCGCCACCGACATCAACGCCGCGGCGCTCGAGACGCTGCGCGCCGAATGCGGCTGCACGGTGCGCCGGCTCGACGTCACCGACGCCGCCGCGGTGCACGCGGCCGCGGCGGCGACCGGGCCGGTGGACGTGCTGTTCAACGGCGCCGGTTTCGTCCACTCGGGCACGGTGCTCGACTGCACCGAGGACGATTGGCGCTTCGCCTTCGACCTCAACGTGCGCTCGCAATTCCTCACCATCCAGGCCTTCCTGCCGGGCATGCTGGCGCAGCGTGGCGGCTCGATCATCAACATGGCCTCGGTGGCCGGCAGCATCAAGGGCGCGCCCAACCGCTTCGCCTACGGCGCGACCAAGGCGGCGGTGATCGGGTTGACCAAGTCGGTGGCGGCCGACTTCATCACCCGTGGCGTGCGCTGCAACGCGATCTGCCCGGGCACCGTCGAGTCGCCGTCGCTGCGCGAGCGCATCGCCGCGGGCGCGCGGGCCGGCGGCCAGACGCCGGAACAGGTCGAGGCGCAGTACATCTCGCGTCAGCCGATGGGCCGCCTGGGGCGAGCCGAAGAGATCGCCGCGCTGGCCGTCTACCTGGCCAGCGACGAATCGGCGTTCACCACCGGCACCGCACAAGTCATCGACGGCGGCTGGTCCAATTGAGATGCCGGGAGGCGCTCGCGCACACCGGCAGCCGGGTTGACTGCCCGGTCTTCGGGTTCTCTGTCGAAAGGAAGGCACGCATGAAACTCCTCCGTCACGGCCCCAAGGGCCAGGAAAGGCCCGCGCTGCTCGACGCGCAGGGCCGGGCCCGCGATCTGAGCGGACTGATCGGCGACATCGCGCCGCGCCACCTAGGGCCCGCGGGTCTGGCGGCGCTGCGCGCGATCGACGCCGACGCGCTGCCGATCGTGCCGCTGGGCCGGCTGGCCGTGCCCTGGGTGGGCCTGGGCAAGTTCATCGCCATCGGTCTGAACTACGCCGATCATGCGGCCGAGTCCGGCATGCCGATCCCGCACGAGCCGGTGGTCTTCACCAAGGCCGTGAGCTGCGCCGTGGGCTGCAACGATCCGGTGGTGCTGCCGCAGGGATCGGTCAAGGGCGACTGGGAAGTGGAACTGGGCGTGGTCATCGGCTCGAGGGCGCGCTACGTCGCGGTGGACGATGCGTTGGCACACGTGGCCGGCTATTGCGTCGTCAACGACGTCTCCGAGCGCGAATTCCAGCTCGAGCACGGCAGCCAGTGGGACAAGGGCAAGGGCTGCGACACCTTCGGTCCGATCGGCCCCTGGCTGGTGACCAGCGACGAAGTCGTCGATCCGCAGCGGCTGTCGATGTGGCTGGACCTGAACGGCCAGCGTCGTCAGACGGGCAACACGCGGACGATGATCTTCACCGTGGCACAGATCGTCAGTCACCTGAGCCGGTACATGACGCTCGAGCCGGGCGACCTGATCACCACCGGCACGCCACCGGGCGTCGGCATGGGCCACAAGCCGAGCCCCATCTTTCTCAAGGCGGGCGATAAGATGCGGCTGGGCATCGAAGGTCTGGGCGAGCAGGAGCAGACCGTGCACG
Source organism: Burkholderiales bacterium (assembly GCA_037442725.1). Classification (GTDB taxonomy): domain Bacteria; phylum Pseudomonadota; class Gammaproteobacteria; order Burkholderiales; family Burkholderiaceae_C; genus Pseudaquabacterium. The sequence continues at coordinate 13,782 of JBBIPS010000039.1, forward strand.
CGTGGGACCCGGCGCTGATCGACGGCTGAGCGCGGCGCGGGTCGGGGTCCGGGCATGCCGAAGCACCACACAACGCGCCGTCGGCGATGGGGACCGATGGCCATGAGCAGCCGCTCATCGGGGAGCCCGACATCGAAGGTGGACCGACCATGCATACCCGAACCGTCACGATCCACACCGGTGCGCGCATCCGCGTGCCCGAGCACATCCAGCGCATCGACACGCACAGCACGCACGGCTGGCAACTGCGCTATGGACTGCCGACGCTGTTCTTCTCGGACAGCGCGGCCGACGGCGGCCGCGCCCGTGCCGCGCTCGAGCTGGCCAAGTCCGCGCTGCGCGAACGCATCGCGCACCTGCCCGCGCCCAGCGGCCTGCAGCGCAAGGCCAGCGCCGGCAAGCAGAACGACCTGCCGGTGGGCATCAGCGGGCCGATCCTGCGCCAGCGCGACGGCCGCAGCGCGGCCGAGTGCCACTTCTCGGTCAACCTGCCGCGCTTCGGTGACAAGCCGCTGCGCCGCAGCGTCTACATCGCCAACCAGAACACCTACACCCGGCAGCGCTACGAACAGGCGCTGGCCACAGCGGTGG
>JBBIPS010000040.1:0-14319 GCA_037442725.1 Burkholderiales bacterium
CGGCTCGGTACCGGAGGCGCGGATCAGCACCCGCCCCTGCCCCGCCAGCTCGGCCTCGACGACGCGCGTCTCGTCGGCCAGCCGAGCGTTGTGGCGCCAGTCGTTGCCGTTCGACAGGCGCACGTTGATCAGGTTCTGCGGAAACAGCGTGACACCCTCGAGCAGATCGGCCAGCGAAGCCTGGGCACGCTGTGCGGCCTGCAGCACCTGCAAGGCGCTGACGATGCCGTCGCCCGTGGTGTGCTTGTCGAGCACCAGCAGATGCCCCGAGCCTTCGCCGCCGAGCAGCCAGCCACGCGCGATGAGTTCCTCGAGCACGTAGCGGTCGCCCACCTTGGCGCGCACGAGCTCGACGCCACGTGCCTCGAGCGCCAGCTCGACCGCCATGTTGGTCATCAGCGTGCCCGCGGCCCCCGCCACCGCCTGGCCCTGCGCGAGCCGGTCGGCAACGATCACGTACAGCAGCTCGTCGCCGTTGAACAAGCGCCCGTTGCAGTCGACCAGTTGCAGCCGATCGGCGTCGCCGTCGAGCGCGATGCCGTAGTCGGCGCCGTGCCGCGCGACGGCGTCGACCAGCGCCTGCGGCGCAGTGGCACCGCAGCCGTCGTTGATGTTGATGCCGTCCGGGCTGCAGCCGATGGTGACGACCTCGGCCCCGAGCTCGTGGAAGACCTCGGGTGCGACGTGGTACGCCGCACCGTTGGCGGTGTCGACGACCACCTTCAGGCCGCGCAGCGACAGGTCCTTGCCCACCGTGGCCTTGCAGAACTCGATGTAGCGGCCGCGTGCGTCGTCGACGCGACGCACCTTGCCCAGCGTGGCCGAATCCACCCATTGCGGCGGCTCGTCGAGCACGGCTTCGACCGCCAGTTCCCAATCATCCGACAGCTTCTCACCCCGGGCCGAGAAGAACTTGACGCCGTTGTCCTGGTAGGGGTTGTGCGAGGCGCTGATCACCACGCCGAGGTCGAGTCGCAGTGCGCGCGTGAGATAGGCCACGCCCGGCGTCGGCAGCGGGCCGGTGAGCTGGGTATCGACGCCGGCCGAGGCCAGTCCGGCCTCGAGCGAAGACTCGATCATGTAGCCCGAGATGCGCGTGTCCTTGCCGATCAGCACCGTCGGCCGCGCCGTGCCGCGCCGCAGGACACGCCCGACGGCATGGCCGAGCCGGAGCATGAAGTCGGGCGTGATCGGGGCCTTGCCCACCTCGCCCCGGATGCCGTCGGTACCGAAATAGCGTCTGCTCATGTCAGCTCTCTCCCCCGCTCCGGCCATTGTCGTGATAGCGCGGCAGCAGACCGGCCGCCTGCCACACCTTCAACGCCTCCACCGTCGCGGACACGTCATGCACGCGGACCATGTGCGCGCCGCGCTGCACGCTGGCCAGCGCCGCCGCGATGCTCGGCGCCAAGCGCTCACCGACCGCCTTGCCGGTGAGCACGCCGAGCGTCGACTTGCGTGACCAGCCCACCAGCAGCGGCCGGCCCAGATCGAGCAAATCACCTTGTCGTTGCAACAAGGACCAATTGTGCTCGGGCGCCTTGCCGAAGCCGATGCCAGGGTCGAGCACGATCCTGTCCCACGCCACGCCCTCGTCGCGCACGGCGCGCATTCGCTCGCGCAGGAAGGCGACGACCTCGGCGACGACATCGGCGTACTGCGTCGCTTGCTGCATCGAGCCCGGCTCGCCGCGCATATGCATCAGACACACACCAGCCGTCGATGAACGCGCCAGCACGGCCAGCGCGCCGGGCCGCACCAGCGCGCGAACGTCGTTGACGATGTCGACGCCGAGGTCGAGCGCGGCCTGCATCACCTCGGGGCGGCTGGTGTCGACCGACACCGGTGCGCCCAGCGTCACGGCATGGCCCAGTACCGGCAGGACCCGGGACAGCTCCTCGTCCAGGTCAGGCTGGCGCGCGCCGGGACGGGTCGACTCGCCGCCGATGTCGAGGATGTCGGCGCCCTCGCGCAGCAGGCGCTCGCAATGCGCCATCGCCGCCCGCGCATCGGCATGCTGCCCGCCGTCGGAGAACGAATCGGGCGTCGCATTGACGATGCCCATGACGCGCGGACGGTCGAACTCGATGCGATAACGCGTCGTCTGCCAGTGCATGCATGAAAACGGGGCCGTCGCCGGCCCCGTGTCGATCTTGCCCGCCGATGCTCAGGCCACGGTGGCGGGCGCGCCGCCGGTGCCCAATGGCGTACTCGGCCCGCTCGGGCGCGAAGTCGGTGGCGTCAGGTCTTTCGGCGGGCGCGGCGGCTTGCCGTCCATGATGTCGTCGATCTGCTCGCTGTCGATGGTCTCCCACTCCAGCAGCGCCTTGGCCATCGTGTGCATCTTGTCCTGGTTGTCCTCGATCAACTTGCGCGCACGCGCGTACTGCTCGTCGATGATGCGGCGGATCTCATGGTCGACCTTCTGCATCGTCTGCTCGGACACGTTGACCTGCTTGGTGATCGAGCGGCCGAGGAAGACCTCGCCTTCGTTCTCGGCGTAGACCATCGGACCCAGTTCGTCGGTCATGCCATAGCGCGTGACCATGTCGCGCGCGATCTGCGTGGCGCGCTCGAAGTCGTTGCTGGCGCCGGTGGTCATCTGGTTCATGAACACCTCCTCGGCGATGCGGCCGCCGAACAGCACCGCCACGGTGCTGAGCATGCGGTCCTTGTCCATGCTGTAGCGGTCGCCCTCGGGCAATTGCATCGTCACGCCCAGCGCGCGGCCACGCGGGATGATCGTGACCTTGTGCACCGGGTCGGTCTTGGGCAGCAGCCTGGCCACCAGCGCGTGGCCCGACTCGTGATACGCGGTGTTCCGGCGCTCCTCCTCGGGCATGATCATCGACTTGCGCTCGGGGCCCATCATGATCTTGTCCTTGGCCTTCTCGAAGTCGCTCATCTCGACCACCCGCCCGTTGCGGCGGGCGGCGAACAGCGCCGCCTCGTTGACCAGGTTGGCCAGATCGGCTCCCGAGAAGCCCGGCGTGCCGCGCGCCAGGATGTCGGCGCGGATGTCCTGCCCGATCGGGACCTTGCGCATGTGCACGTTGAGGATCTGCTCGCGTCCGCGCACGTCGGGCAGCGTGACGTAGACCTGGCGATCGAAGCGACCCGGGCGCAGCAGCGCCGGATCGAGGATGTCGGGCCGGTTGGTGGCCGCCATCACGATCACGCCGAGGTTGGTCTCGAAGCCGTCCATCTCGACCAGCATCTGGTTCAGCGTCTGCTCGCGCTCGTCGTTGCCGCCGCCCAGCCCGGCGCCACGGTGCCGGCCGACGGCGTCGATCTCGTCGATGAAGATGATGCACGGCGCGCTCTTCTTGGCCTGCTCGAACATGTCGCGCACGCGTGCGGCGCCGACACCGACGAACATCTCGACGAAGTCGGAGCCCGAGATCGAGAAGAACGGCACCTTGGCCTCGCCGGCGATCGCCTTGGCCAGCAGCGTCTTGCCGGTGCCCGGGGGGCCGACCATCAGTACGCCGCGCGGAATGCGTCCGCCGAGCTTCTGGAACTTCTGCGGCTCCTTCAGGAACTCGACCAGCTCGCTGACCTCTTCCTTGGCCTCCTCGCAGCCGGCCACGTCGGCGAAGGTGGTGGAATTGTTGGCCTCGTCGAGCATGCGCGCCTTGCTCTTGCCGAAGCTGAAGGCGCCGCCCTTGCCCCCACCCTGCATCTGGCGCATGAAGTAGACCCAGACGCCGATCAGCAGCAGCATCGGACCCCAGCTGATGAGCAGGCTCACCAGCAGCGAAGGCTCCTCGCGCGGCTTGACGTCGAACTTGACGCCGTTGTTGATCAGGTCGCCGACCAGGCCGCGGTCGAGATAGGTGGCGGTCGAGCGGATGCGCTTGTCGTCGTTGGTGGTGGCGATGATCTCGGTGCCGCCGTTGCCCTCCTGCAGCGTGACCGACTTGATGCGCTTGCCGCGCACTTCTTCGAGGAAATCGGAATATCCGACTTGCGAGCCCAGCGTGACCCCGCGGTCGAACTGCTTGAACACGGTGAACAGCACGAGTGCGATCACCATCCAGACAGCGACCTTCGAGAACCATTGATTATTCACCGAGGCTCCTTAAGCCAGCGTCAGACCGTTGCGCCAGGACAGCCAAATGCGTGCCGCAATCGCGGCCCGGGCGAGTTCAGCTGGATGCCGCATTGGCATCGGATCGCCCAGGCGAAGCTTTCAGACCGATGCCGACCAGGAAGGTTTCCGCGGACCTGTCGCGCGAGGCCTTGGGCTTGATCGGCTTGACGATGCGAAAGGCCTTCTTGAACCGCTCGACGAGCTGGCTGTAGCCGCTGCCATGGAACACCTTGGCCACCAGCGCACCGTCCGGGTCGAGGTGCCCGACGGCGAATTCCAGCGCCAGCTCGACCAGGTGCGCCATGCGGGCTGCGTCGGCCGACTCGATGCCCGACAGGTTGGGTGCCATGTCGGAGACCACCAGGTCCACGGGTCGGTCCGCGACCACCGCCTGCAACTCCGCCAGCACGGCCTCGTCGCGGATGTCGCCGCGGATGAAATGCACGCCTTCGATCGGCGCCATCGGCAGCATGTCCAGCGCCACGATCGTTCCGTTGAGCGCACCTACCGCCGCGCCGCCGGCACCGGCCGTTCTGGGCGCGAATCGGCGACGCAGGTACTGGCTCCAGGCGCCGGGCGCCGAGCCCAGGTCGACCACGATCTGGCCTGGCCTGACCAGCCCCAGCGTCTCGTCGATCTCCTTGAGCTTGTAGGCCGCGCGCGCCCGATAGCCGTCGCGCTGCGCCTGGCGCACATAGGGGTCGCTGAGGTGGTCGTTGAGCCAGGCCCGGTTGACCTTCTTGCTCCTGGACTTCATGGCGCCGGAATTGCGCAGGGGATAATGCGCACATGCCTGCCATCGACCTGACACCCGCCGAGCGCAAGGACCTGCGAGGCCGGGCCCATAACCTCGATCCGGTCGTGACGATCGGCGCCGGGGGCCTGACGCCGGCGCTGCTGAAGGAGGCCGATGCCGCGCTCTGCGCCCATGGCCTGATCAAGGTGCGGATGTTCTCCGACCTGCGCGACGAGCGCCAGGCGGCGCTGGCGCTGCTCGCCGACCGGCTCGGCGCCGCACCGGTGCAGCACATCGGCAAGTTGCTGGTGCTGTGGCGGCCCGTCGCGGCCAGGACCACTGCCAAGGCCGCGCCCGATGGCCGCGGGGCCGGGCCCCGCACGGTCAAGATCATCAAGTTTCCCAGGAGCCCGCATCACCGGCCGCAGGTCAAGAAGGTCAGGGTTCTGGGCAACCAGCGGGTCAGCCAGGGTGGTTCGATCAAGCGCGCCAGGACACGCACCGTCAGCGTCAAGAAGAATCCCCAGCCGGCTTGAGATCAACGCTGATCCAGGCCAGCGCCGCGACCAGCACCACCTTGACGGCGAAGAACGCCGTGCTCGCCAGGTGCAATTGCCCGAAGCTGAGCGCCCCGACTCCTGCTCGCGCATCCGCCATCAACGGTTGGGTGCCGAAGTAACCGGCAACGGTGCAGAACACCGTCCCCAGCAGCAGCAGCATCTCGCCACTGAGCACCGAGCCGCGTCCGGCGTGCGACGCAGCGAGCGCCTTGCGTCGTTCGATCGCCAGCAACCCCAGTGCCAACCCCAGGCTCAGCCACGCCTCCTGCGCCAGGATGCGTCCCGCCACTCGACCGGCATCGGCCACGACCAGCGTGGCGAACGCCGCAGGCGTGGCGATCAGCGCGACGCACAGCAACACGCCGAGCCACAGCCCCGGCAGCAGCCGGCGCAGTCGATCGACCAGCGTCGACCGCCGCGGGTCGATGCTCGACGTCACGCGCAGCCGACTCCGCTGTGTCCGGGCGCCCGCGCGGCGGCGATGCGGCACTCATTCATAGCGCACGGCGACGATCTCATAGCGCTTGATGCCGCCCGGTGCGCGCACCTCGGCGTCGTCGCCGACGCAGCGGCCGATCAGCGCGCGCGCGATCGGTGAGCTGATCGAGATCAGCCCGTGCTTCAGGTCGGCCTCGTCGTCGCCGACGATCTGGTACGTCACCGGCTGGCCCGACGCTTCGTCCTCGAGATCGACAGTCGCACCGAAGACCACCCGACCGCCGGCATCGACCGTCGCCGGATCGATGATCTGGGCGCCGGCGAGCTTGCCCTCGAGCTCGGCGATACGGCCCTCGATGAAGCCCTGCTTGTCCTTGGCCGCGTCGTACTCGGCGTTCTCTGAGAGGTCGCCCTGTGCACGGGCGTCGGCGATGGCCCGGATCACCGCGTGCCGCTCGACGGACTTGAGCTGCTGCAGTTCGGCCTTGAGCTTTTCGGCACCGCGTCTGGTCAGGGGAATCGTGGGCATGGTGGTCAAGCGGCTGGGCTGGGCGGGTGGGCACGCCGGCGGCATCGCATCGATGCGGTGCCGGGCCGTGCTGCCGTCGGCAGGCACGCAGGCCAGCCGGATTCGGCAGCGCAAACGAGAACCGCCGCCGGAGCCCCGAGAGGTGCGCCAGCGGCGGTGTGCGACGGTGCGAGGCGCCTAGTTTAGTCGAGTTCGGCGTGCAGTTCCTGCAACGATCGCAACGACAGATTGGCGCGGTGCCTGAGCGCCTCGGTGGCAGCCTCGCAGCCGGCCATCGTCGTGTAGTAGGTGACGCGGTGCGCCAGCGCGGCGGTGCGGATGTGGCGCGAGTCGGCGATCGCGGTGCGCGTCTCGTCCACCGTCGTGAAGACGAGCTGGATCTCGCCGCCCTTGACCATGTCGGCGATGTGCGGCCGGCCGTCATTGACCTTGTTCACCGTCCTGACCGCGACGCCGGCGGCGGCGATCACCGACGCGGTGCCTCGGGTGGCGGCCACCTGGAAGCCCAGCGCGACCAGATCGCGCGCCACCTGAACCGCCCGCTTCTTGTCGTGGTCCTTCACCGAGATCACCACCGTGCCGCCATCGGGCAGGCTCGAGCCGGCACCGAGCTGACTCTTCTGCATCGCCTCGCCGAAGCTGCGCCCGGTGCCCATCACCTCGCCGGTGGAGCGCATCTCGGGACCGAGGATCGGGTCGACGCCGGGAAACTTGTTGAACGGGAACACCGCTTCCTTGACGCTGTAGTAGTGCGGGATCACCTCAACCGGCGCACGGCCGTTGCCGTTGCGTTGATCGGCCAGTTTCTGCCCGACCATGCAGCGTGCCGCGATCTTGGCCAGTGGCTGGCCGGTGGCCTTGCTGACGAACGGCACAGTGCGCGAGGCGCGCGGGTTGACCTCGAGCACGTAGACCCTGGCGTCGCCGGCATGACCTTTCACGTCGCCCTGGATCGCGAACTGCACGTTCATCAGCCCGACCACCTTCAGCGCCAGCGCCATCAACCTCGTCTGGCGACGCAATTCGTCCTGCAGCGCGGCTGAAAGCGAGTACGGCGGCAGCGAACAGGCCGAGTCGCCGGAATGCACTCCCGCCTGCTCGATGTGCTCCATGATCGCGCCGATCATCACCTCGGTGCCATCGCAGACGCAATCGACGTCGACCTCGACCGCATCGTCGAGGAAGCGGTCGAGCAGCACGGGAGACTTCTCGCTGACCCTGACCGCCTCGCGCATGTAGCGCTCGAGGTCGCGGTCGCCATGCACGATCTCCATCGCCCGGCCACCCAGCACGTAGCTCGGTCGCACCACCAGCGGGTAGCCGATCTCGTGCGCCAGTGCCAGCGCGGCGTCCTCGGTGCGGGCGATGCGGTTCGGCGGCTGACGCAGCCCCAGCCCCTGCAGCAGCTGCTGGAAGCGCTCGCGATCCTCGGCGATGTCGATCGAGTCGGGCGAGGTGCCGATGATCGGCACGCCGTTGGCCTCGAGATCGAGCGCCAGCTTCAGAGGCGTCTGACCGCCGTACTGAACGATGACACCGACCGGCCGCTCCTTGTCGACGATCTCGAGCACGTCCTCGAGCGTCAGCGGCTCGAAGTACAAGCGGTCCGAGGTGTCGTAGTCGGTCGACACCGTCTCGGGGTTGCAGTTGACCATGATGGTCTCGTAGCCGTCGGCGTGCAGCGCAAACGCCGCATGCACGCAGCAGTAGTCGAACTCGATGCCCTGGCCGATGCGGTTCGGCCCGCCGCCGAGCACCATGATCTTGCGCTGGTCGGTCGGGTCGGCCTCGCACTCGCCGTCGACCGACTCGTAGCTCGAGTACAGATACGCCGTCTGCGTCGCGAACTCGGCCGCGCAGGTATCGACACGCTTGTAGACCGGGTGCACGCCCAGGCGCCGGCGTGCCGCGCGCACCGCGTGCTGGTGCGTCGCCATCAGGTGCGCGAGGCGCTTGTCCGAGAACCCCTTCTGCTTCACGTAGCGCAGCTCGGCCGCCGACAGGCTGTCGAGCGTGCGTGCCTTGAGCCGGGCTTCGGTGGCGACGATGTCCTCGATCTGCGCCAGGAACCACGGATCGATCGCCGTCTCGTCGAACACCTCGTCGAGCGACATGCCGATGCGAAAGGCATCCGCCACGTAGAGGATGCGCTCCGGCCCGGCATTGCCGATGGCCTCGACGATCTCCTCGCGCTCGGTCTCGCGCTCGGTGAAGCCGTCGATGCCGGTTTCCAGCCCGCGCAGCGCCTTGTGCAGGCTCTCCTGGAAGGTGCGGCCGATGGCCATCACCTCGCCGACCGATTTCATCTGCGTCGTCAGGTGCGGATCGGCCTCGCGAAACTTCTCGAACGCGAAGCGCGGGATCTTGGTGACGACGTAGTCGATGCTGGGCTCGAAACTCGCCGGCGTGGCACCGCCGGTGATGTCGTTGCGCAGTTCGTCGAGCGTGCAGCCCACCGCCAGCTTGGCGGCGATCTTGGCGATCGGGAAACCGGTGGCCTTGGACGCCAGCGCCGATGAACGCGAGACCCGCGGGTTCATCTCGATCACCACCATGCGGCCGTCGCGCGGATTGATGGCGAACTGCACGTTCGAGCCGCCGGTGTCGACGCCGATCTCGCGCAGGATCGCGATCGAGGCGTCGCGCAGCAACTGGTATTCCTTGTCGGTCAGCGTCTGTGCCGGCGCCACCGTGATCGAGTCGCCGGTGTGGATGCCCATCGGATCGAGGTTCTCGATCGAGCAGACGATGATGCAGTTGTCCGCCCGGTCGCGGACGACCTCCATCTCGTACTCCTTCCAGCCGATCAGCGACTCCTCGATGAGCAGTTCGCGGGTCGGCGACAGGTCCAGGCCGCGCCGGCAGATCTGCAGGAACTCCTCGCGGTTGTAGGCGATGCCGCCACCGCTGCCGCCGAGCGTGAAGCTGGGGCGGATCACCATCGGATAACCGGGCCCGCCGGTCTGCGCGACGATCTGCTCGTGCACCGCGAGCGCCTCGTCCATCGAGTGCGCGATCCCACTGCGCGCCGACGCCAGCCCGATCGAGGTCATGGCGTCCTTGAACCGGAGCCGGTCCTCGGCCCGCTCGATCGCCCGCGCGTTGGCACCGATCATCTCGACGCCGTACTTCGCCAGCACGCCGTGCTGGTGCAGCTCGAGTGCACAGTTCAGCGCCGTCTGGCCGCCCATGGTCGGCAGGATCGCCATCCCGCCGGCGCACCGTGGCCGCTCGCGCGCGATGATCCGCTCGACCCCCTGCCAGGTGATCGGTTCGATGTAGGTCACATCGGCCATCTCCGGGTCGGTCATGATCGTGGCGGGATTGCTGTTGACCAGCACGACCCTGTAGCCCTCCTCGCGCAGCGCCTTGCAGGCCTGCACGCCGGAGTAGTCGAACTCGCAGGCCTGGCCGATGATGATCGGCCCCGCGCCGATGATGACGACGCATTCCAGGTCGGTGCGTTTGGCCATCTCAGGCCTCCCGCCGGGTTGCGCCGAGGGCGGCCTGGGCCCCGGCCGGTTGCAGCGGACGACCGTGCGCATGCGGGCCGTGCTGCTCGATCAGCGCCACGAATCGGTCGAACAGGTAACCGATGTCGTGCGGACCGGGCGAGGCCTCGGGGTGACCCTGGAACGAGAACGCCGGCCGGTCGGTGCGCGCCAGTCCCTGCAGCGTGCCGTCGAACAGACTGACGTGGGTCGCGCGCAGGTGCGCCGGCAGTGATCCGCCGTCGACCGCGAAGCCGTGGTTCTGGCTCGTGATCGAGACGCGCCGGTTGTCGAGGTCCTGCACCGGATGGTTGGCACCGTGGTGACCGAACTTCAGCTTGAAGGTCCGTGCCCCCGAGGCCAGCGCCATGATCTGGTGCCCCAGGCAGATGCCGAAAGTCGGCACCCCGGCATCGATCAGCGTGCGCGCCGCGGCGATCGCGTAGTCGCAGGGCTCGGGGTCACCCGGGCCATTGCTCAGGAAGACGCCGTCGGGTCGTTGCGCCAGCACGGCCTCGGCCGGGGTGCGGGCCGGCACCACCGTGACGCGGCAGCCGCGGCTGGCCAGCATGCGCAGGATGTTGCGCTTGATGCCGAAGTCATAGGCGACGACATGCCAGCGCGGCGAGCGCTGCTCGCCGAAGCCGCGGCCCAAGGCCCACTCGGTCTCGGTCCACTCGTAGCCTCGCGAAGTCGACACGACCTGCGCCAGGTCCTGCCCGACCATGCTGGGCGCCGCCCGCGCGCATTCGACCGCGGCGTCGCGATCGGCGCGCGCAGGCGCGTGGCCGGCTTCGAACGTCGCGATGCAGCCGTTCTGCGCACCGCCGCTGCGCAGGTGACGCGTCAGGCGGCGCGTGTCGATGCCGGCAATCGCCACCTCACGTTCGCGTATAAGGTACTGCCCGAGCGGCAGCGACTGCCTGAAGTTGGAAGCGCGCGCCGGCAGGTCCTTGACGATCAACCCGGCGGCGTGGACCCTCGAGGCCTCGACGTCCTCGCCGTTGACGCCGCAGTTGCCGATGTGCGGGAACGTCAGCGTGACGATCTGCCGGCAGTAGCTCGGGTCGGTGAGGATCTCCTGGTAGCCGGTGAGCGCCGTGTTGAACACCACCTCGCCGACCGTCATCCCGGGCGCGCCGATCGAGGTGCCCAGGAATACCGTTCCATCGGCAAGCGCGAGGAGGGCGGGGGGCAGTACTGGCAGCAAGGCAAAGACTCCGGATGTCACGCGCGCCCAGGTCCGCTGCCGATCGAATCGGAGGGGGATTCCCGTGACGGAAACTGGCTCGGAGTTTCGCTAGGCTGCGATGGTGGCAGGTAAACTTTTTCAGTATATCCGGGCTCGGGGTTTGCGCGCTTGCAGCCTGGGGCACTGCCGGGCCGGCGCGCCACGCTGCAGCGGATCGCTTCAGCGCCGCGATGCCGGCACTCGGGATCTGCGCATCCGCGCCCGATCCGACGCCGCAGTTCCCGATTGCGCCGACGCACTGGCCGTCGATCCGCATCGGCACGCCGCGCCCGAACCTGCCCTGCAGCACCGGCACGCTCAGGCGCAGGATCCGGCCCCGGCGGACGATGTCGGCGCAGGTCTTGCTCCCGCCCCGACCGATGCGGGATGGTACGGGCGAGGTCGGTCCGGCGCTGGCAACCCGGTGCGCCGCGCGTCCCGGACTCGATTCGGTGCCCCCTGGGCAGCGCGGTCGCGCGGAACTTAGAATGCCCCACGGGGTCCATCCCCCGGCTCATTCATCGGTTTCACTGGAGGCTACATGAACGAACAACGCCTGCAAACGCTGCCCGGCATGGCCGGGAGCGGCGCGTTCACCGCTGATCGCAACCGCGTTCTGCGCAACACCTACTGGCTGCTCGCACTGTCGATGGTGCCCACCGTCGTGGGAGCCTGGGTCGGCGTGGCGACCGGTATCACGGCTGCGCTCGGCGTCGGCACCAGCGCGGTCATCTTCCTGGCCGGAGCCTTCGGCTTCATGTATGCCATCGAGAAGACCAAGGAGTCGTCCACCGGCGTCTACGTGCTGCTCGGTTTCACCTTCTTCATGGGCTTGATGCTGGCGCGCATGCTGTCGGTGGTCCTGGGATTGCGCAACGGCAGTTCGCTGATCATGACCGCCTTCGGCGGTACCGCGGCCGTGTTCTTCGCGATGGCAACGATGGCCACGGTGATCAAGCGCGACTTGTCGGGCCTGGGCAAGTTCCTTTTCATCGGCGCGATCATCCTGCTGCTGGCCGGCATCGTGAACATCTTCATGCAGTCCAGCGCGCTGATGATGACGGTGGCGGTGCTGGCGATCGTGATCTTCTCGGCCTTCATGATGTACGACATCAGGCGTGTGATCGACGGCGGCGAGACCAACTACATCACCGCCACGCTGGCTATCTACCTGGACATCTACAACGTCTTCCAGAGCCTGCTTGCGCTGCTCGGCATCTTCGGCGGCGAGCGCGACTGAAAGGGCGAATCCTGCTGCCGCGCACGGCAGCCCTGCCCCTGGGGTGCTCGCCGCACCGCCGCGCCGCGACAGTCGTTGACGCAGCCTCAAAGCACTGGCGACCGAATCTGACCCATTCCGGCACTTGCTGCCGGATCGCGAACCGGGCTCCTGAGGGAGCCCTTTTCGCTTCTCAAGCCCGGTCGAACACCGCGATGCTCTCCACATGCGCGGTATGCGGGAACATGTTGACCACCCCGGCAGCCACGCAGCGGTAGCCGGCCTGGTGCACCAACAGCCCGGCGTCGCGCGCCAGCGTTGCCGGATTGCAGCTGACGTAGACGATGCGCCGCGGCGGCCGCCAACCATCGCGTGGCACGGCGTCGAGTTCGGCCAGCGCCTTGGCCAGAGCGAAGGCGCCTTCACGAGGCGGGTCGACCAGCCACTTGTCGGCCGCACCGACGGCCACCAGATCATCGGGCCGCAGCGTGAACAGATCGCGCGCCGCGAAGGTCGCACGACCCGCCAGTCCGTTGTGCCGTGCGTTGTCTCGCGCACGCTCGACCAGTGCCGCACTGCCCTCGACGCCGAGCACCGCAGAGGCCAGCGTGGCAATCGGCAGCGTGAAGTTGCCCAGGCCGCAGAACCAGTCGATCAGCCGCTCGTCGGCATGCACGTCGAGCAGGCGCAGCGCGCGGCTGACCAGCACGCCGTTGACCTGCTGGTTGACCTGCGTGAAGTCGGTGGGCTTGAAAGGCATCGACAGGCCGAACTCGGGCAGCGCGTAGGCCAACCCCGGCCCGCCTCCTTCGAGCCTGTGCACGCTCTGCGGACCCTCGGGCTGCAGCCACCATTGCACGCCGTGCGCACAGCCAAAGGCGCGCAGACGGTCTCGATCGGCCGCGCTCAGGGGTTCCAGGTGTCGCAGTGCCAGCGCCACCACGTTGGCGTCGGCGGCCTGCCCCACCGCGAGTTCGATCTGTGGCAGTCGGTCGCGCTGGTCCATCGCGGCGATCAGCTCGCGCAACGGCAACAGCAGCGCGCTGACCGTCGGCGGCAGCACCGGGCACGCGATCATGTCGGCAACGTAGTGCGACTTGCGCTCATGAAAGCCGACCAGCACGACGCCCTTCCTGGCCACGTACCGCACCGACAGCCGCGCCCGGTAGCGGTAGCCCCAGGTCGGGCCCGCGATCGGGCGCAGCATGCGTTCGGGCCGGACCTTCGCCAGATGCGCCAGGCTGTCCTCGAGCGCGCGCTGCTTGACGGCCACCTGCGCGCCTGCGTCCAGGTGCTGCAGCTTGCAGCCGCCGCAGGCGCCGGCGTGCAGTCCGAAGTGCGCGCAGCCGGGCCGCACGCGCTGCGAGCTCTCGCGCCGCAGGGCGATCATTGCGCCCTGCTCCCACTGGTTCTTGCGCCGACCGACCTGCACCTGCACTTCCTCGCCCGGCAGCGCACCTTCGATGAAGACCACCTTGCCTTCGGCGTTGCGGGCCACGCCCTGGCCCTCGAGGTCGATCGAGTCGACCTTCAGCCATTCGTCGTTGTCGCTCATGTCGCCGATTATCCCGGCCGGGTTTGCTGGCCCGCATCGGGCGCGGCGCCCGAATCGAATCGTCAGCGCGGTGGCAGCAGCCTGGCGGGATCGATCGGCTTGCCCTGGCGACGGATCTCGAAATGCAGCTTCACGCGCTCGGAGTCGCTCGACCCCATCTCGGCGATCTTCTGCCCGCGCCGCACCACCTGATCCTCCTTGACCAGCAAGGCCTGGTTGTGGGCGTAGGCGGTGAGGTAGGTGTTGTTGTGCTTGACGATGACGAGGTTGCCGTAGCCGCGCAGCCCCGAACCGGCGTAGACGACACGGCCGTCGGCCGCCGCCAGCACCGGGTCACCCGCCTTGCCGGTGATCGACAGCCCCTTGCTGCGCGCCTCATCGAAACCCGTGGCCACCGGCCCGCTCGCCGGCCAGATCCAGTTGATGTCCTCATCGGTGTCGCGCGACGCGGCCGGCGGGGCGCTGGC
>JBBIPS010000041.1:0-14248 GCA_037442725.1 Burkholderiales bacterium
TCGCCAGGTTGCCCCGCGTTACCGTTCGACTTGCATGTGTAAGGCATGCCGCCAGCGTTCAATCTGAGCCAGGATCAAACTCTTCAGTTCGATCTTGAAATTTGCTCAAAGAATTGAAGTGAACTTCACTTCCATGAGCGTTTAAGGTCATGCAGACCTGATGCCAATCGACATCAAGCACTCGCCTTCAAACGCCCACGCTTATCGGCTGTTAGTTGTTAAAGAGCCCGCAATCTAGAACGCTGACCAGTGATCAGCGAAGAGGCAAATTATGGACCGATTCCGGCAAGCCTGTCAAGCACCTTGTGCGCGACACCGCGAATCGATCCGCTGGCGACACATGTCAAGCCAGTCTCGCCGTCCCAATTGAATGACGACTGACCCTGTCGACCAAGCCGCGCAGTGTATCAGACTGGCCCGACGCCATCGTTCAACCAGCGCGAACCCTCGACGGCACACAGGCCGACCCAAGCCATCGTGTG
Source organism: Burkholderiales bacterium (assembly GCA_037442725.1). GTDB lineage: Bacteria > Pseudomonadota > Gammaproteobacteria > Burkholderiales > Burkholderiaceae_C > Pseudaquabacterium. The sequence continues at coordinate 483 of JBBIPS010000041.1, forward strand.
TTCAGCCGCCATCGCCGCGGCCGAGGGCACGACGCCACGCGGCGGCCGGATCGTCGCTGGCGAGTGTCACTTGCAAAGCCGACTCGAGACGCCCGCAATCCGCTCGCAAGACCCGCTGCTTGATTGATGGAAGTTGCGAAGGGTGCATCGAGAAGCTGCGCAGACCCATCGCCAGAAGCAGCTCCGTGAATTCGACGTCGCCAGCCATCTCGCCGCAGACGCTGACGGGTGCTTTCGCAGCGTTGGCAGCGGCGATGACAGCGGCAATCAGCTTCAGTACGGCCGGATGCCATGGGTCATACAGGTGGGCAACCGCCTCATCCGCCCGGTCGATTGCCAACGTGTACTGAATGAGGTCATTGGTACCGATGGAAACGAACGCGAAGTGGCGCAACAGCAGCGGCATCGTCAGCGCCGCGGCGGGGATCTCGACCATCGCGCCAATATCGACCTCCCCGAACGCCTTCCCGGCATCCGCCAGTTGTTGCCTGGCCCTGACGATTGCCTCCAGAGCCAGCCGAATCTCGCTGGCATGCGCCACCATCGGAATCAGCAGTCGCACCTTGCCGAAGGCACTGGCACGCAGGATCGCGCGCAGCTGCTGGCGAAACATCGCCGGCTCGGACAGGCTCCAGCGGATGGCGCGCAGGCCCAAGGCTGGATTGAGCACGTGTTCGTGTCGCAATTCGAGCAGGTTCAGCCGATCGAGCGGTTTGTCCGCACCAACGTCGACCGTGCGGATCGTCACCGGCAACCCGTTCATCGCCGTCACGGCGTCTCGATAGGCCTCGAACTGTTCGTCTTCGTCCGGCAACTCTCCGTCCCGATTCATGAACAGGAACTCGCTGCGAAACAGGCCAACACCCACGGCGCCTGCCTCGAGCGCCGCTGCGGCGTCGCCCGGCAACTCGATGTTTGCCAACAACTCGACCGCCTGACCGTCCAGCGTGACCGACGGCATGTGCCGCAGCCGGTGCAGCCGTGCGCGCTCGAGTTCACTCTGCCGCTGGCGGAATCGATACTCCTCGAGGACGATGGGAGATGGGTTCACCAACACCACGCCGGCGTCGCCGTCGACGATCAACCAGTCATCCTGACGCACCAGACGGCTTGCCTCGCGCGCGCCGACCACGGCCGGGATGTCCAGGCTGCGCGCCACGATCGCCGTGTGCGAGGTGCGCCCGCCGACGTCGGTGACGAATCCCGTAAAGACACTGCGCTTGAACTGCAACATGTCGGCCGGTGCGACATCGTTGGCGACCAGGACCAACGGTTCCAGGCCACCGAAATCACGCGCGCCTGCGGTCAGCGCCAGCAGCGGCTCTTCCTTTGCGAGCGCCCGAAGCAAGCGCTCGGTGACCTGCTCGATGTCGGCCTTGCGTTCGCGCAGGTACTCGTCCTCCATCTCGTCAAACTGACGCACCAGCACCTCAGTCTGCGCCGACACAGCCCACTCGGCGTTGTAGTGGCGCACCTCGATCCAGTTTCGGGCCGCGTCGGCCAGCGTTTCGTCGTGCAGCAGCATCAGGTGCACGTCGAGCAGTGCCGCCAGCTCGCCCGGCGCGTCGGGCGGCAGCTCGCGCTTGAGCGACGCCAACTCGGCGGCAACGGTGTCGCGCGCATGCTTCAGACGTGCCACCTCGGCAGGTGCGCGCTCGGCGTCTACAAAGTAGTGCGCCACGTCCACGCGACTCGACGCCACCAGCACGGCCCGCCCAATGGCGACCCCGTGCGATACCGGCAGACCGAACACCTGCATGCTCATGAGGTCACTTTAGCAGCGCAGCACCTGTCTCCTCACTCGGGCCGGGATCGGTCCGGGCCGCCCATCCATCGAAGAAGCGATCGTCCAACCGGCCGTCCACCCGAGGCTCTCAGCGGCCGCCGAGCCGGGCCGAATGCCGTCCGGGCGACCGGCTATTGCCCTTCGCCGAACTTGTCGCTGATCAGCGCGCGCAGCGCGTCCATCGCCGCCTGTTCGTCGACCCCGTCGGTCTCGATCTCGACGTCACTGCCGGTGCCGGCGGCCAACATCATCACCCCCATGATGCTCTTGGCATTGATGCGTCGATCGTTGCGCGTGATGTGAACCTCGCAGTGGAACCCGCCGGCCAGCTTGGTGAGCTTGGCCGAAGCACGCGCATGCAGACCCAGCTTATTGCTGATCGTGATCGTCGATCGGAGCATGGCTCACTGGGTTCTGCGACTGGCATTGCGGTCGCGTCGTCACGACAGGTCGGATTCCTTCGGACCCTCCGACCTCGGCCAGACGGACCAGATCGTCGAGTGGTTCGTGCAGGTGTGCCAAGGCACGCCAGAGCATCGGCACGTTGACGCCGGCCAGCACCTTCGTTCTGGGACGCTCGGCGAGCCTGGCCGCGAGGTTGCAAGGCGTGGCAGCGAAAGCATCGGTCAATACCAGCAACTCCGCATCCCCCAGGGCCACGAGCGACGCATCGACCTGCGACTGAAGCACCTCCACCGGCTGGTCACAAGCGACATCGCAAGCCACGATATTCGCCGCGACGTCGGGCAACAGATGCGTGCCCACCGCCTTCAGCGCGCTGGCCAGGGGTGCGTGGGCGACGATGAGCAGGCGTGGCATGGCAAGGTTTCGCGCGGCCGATTATCCCTGCCCGGGCGACCCGCTCGAAAGTCGGCGATCGACCGTCGGCACCCGGTGCAGCCACATGAACGAAAGCATGCAGCCAATGAGAAAGACACCGTACGCCGCCCGATAGGCCGCGAGCAGCGACCAGCCGATACCGCCCAGACCGTCGATCAGCAGCCCGATACCCCACTGGATCGCGAACACGCCGACGAAGATGACCAGATTGAATGCCGACAGCGCGCGACCCGCCAGGGCGGGTACGAAGGCCTGTCCGACGGCGGGCTGGCTGAGCGAGACCACGCTGGTAAGCACACACCATACAGCCCACGCTGCCGGACCAGCCGCCGGACCCTGCCAGAGGATGACCGCAAGGCACAGCACGCCAGCCGGCCAACTGCGCATGATGATGCGCTCGGCATGCCAGCCGGCGCGGATCAGGCGCGGCAGTGCCAGCCCCCAGACGAGGAACGCCGCCAGCATGCTGAGATTGACGATGAACAGGCCCTGCGCCGCATCGGCGGCGCTGCGCTGGCTCACCTGGGTCAGCCAGGGACCGATCCACAGCGACTGCATGGCCACCAGGCCACCGTAGGCGAAGAAACCCAGCGGCGCCAGGCGAACGAACGTCGGGTGCCTGAAGACCGCCCGATACCCCGCGGGCTGCGCCTGCGGCGACACGTCATCGGGCGGCGGCGCGTCGCCCTGAGCTGCTGCATCGCGCGGCACGATCCACACGATCGTCACTGCCGCCACCAGCAGCAATGCCGCCACCGCGCCAAACAGCCCGCGCCAGCCCAGCAATGGCAGCAGCCACTGCACCGGCAAGGTCGACGACAGCATGCCCAGCGAGCCGCTCATCAGCATCCACGAGTAGGCGCGCTGCTGGGTCGCCGCCGTGAAGAGGCGTCGGTAGCTGGTCAACGGCGCCATCAGGCACGCCGATACGCCGACGCCGATCAGCAACCGCGCCAGCAGCAACTGCGGCACGCTGCGCGCCAGCGCAAACGCGACGCAGCCGATCACCGCCACCATTAGGAAACCCAGCAGCACGCGCTTGGGCCCATGGCGATCGAGGGCGCTGCCCAGCGGCAACTGCGTCGCCGCGAAGCCGAGGAAGTACGCCCCTGCCAGCAACCCGAGCTGGCCGGCGCCGAGGCCGAGTTCACGGCTGAACGTCGGCGCCAGCGTGGCCGTCACCGCACGCAACAGCGCCGAGAAGAAGTAGGCAAACGCAAACACGAGAAAGATCGCCACCGCCAGCCGCCTGCTGGCGACGAAGCGCGGCGGCGCTCGCCAGTCGCCGCCGCTCACCACCGGCCCCCCCGTAACTCGCACCACCGCTTCGACGCCGGCACACCCGGCCACGACGCAACGCAGTCACTGCGCCGGCTGCACCGGCACGGCCGCCACCTCATGGCAGCACCCACAGCGTATCGAGGAACGTCCTGGCGACGGCGGCGCCGACGTGCTGCCCTGCCAGCATGATCCCGCGCACCTGGGCAGACGGGCGGCACGGCATCACCGGCGCCAGACCGAAGCCGGTCGGCTGCGAATCGCGCCAGTTCCCGGTGCAGCGCGCACGCCGCGACGATCGGCATGAAGCACGGTCCGCTGCACTGCGCGCCGCACGGCGGTCGTGTCCGGCGCCAGCGCCGGCGCCTGCCATGGCGCCGCCCGCAGCGGTGCTGAACGCAGGGTCACGCCAGCGCCGCTCAGCGGGCGAACACCCTGCGCAGGATGGCGCTGCCCGTGCCCAACGGGTCGCGGCGGATCTTCCGTTCTTCCTCGCCGATCATCAGATACAGGCCGTCGAGCGACTTGCGCGTCACGTAACGCTCCAGATCAGCGTCCTCTCCCCGCATCAGGCCGACTTGTGCAGCCTTGCCGGCCACCGCATTGAACTTGTCGGCCAACGCCACCTTCCGGGTCGCCTGGGCGACGATGGGCAGGAACTTCCCGACCAGCGGGGCGCGCGTCTTGCGCTCGAAGAATTCGGTCACCGCCGTGTCCGAACCGCGCACGATCTGCAGCGCATCCTCGACCGAGATCGACCTGGCGGTCTGCACCAGCAGCGTCCTGGCCTGCGGCACAGCCGCTTCGGCGGCACGGTTCATCGCCGTGATGAGCGCCTCCACCTTGTTCTGTTGCCCGGTGGCCCTGAGCAGCCTGGCGGCACTGTCCAGGAAGCCCGGCAGCGCGATGCGCACCTTCGGGTTGCCCAGAAAACCGTCGGGTCGGCCGAGCAGGGCCACCGCCGCCGTCGCACCACGCTCCAGCGCGGCACGCACACCGCCCGCGGCGTCGCTCTCGCTCAAACCGGCGGCGCGCAGCGGCCAGGGCAGCAGCGCCGCGCCGCACAAGGTCACCGAAGAAAATTCACGCCGACGCATCGCAGGTTCCCCGCTCCGGATTGCTGGCCGCCATGTTGCCATGGCAGCGAACGAGCACCGCCAGTCGGCAGTCAGGACGACGCTGGGCGTCGCTCAAGCAACCGCCGGGCCGCCCCGGGGTTTGCTCGCTCGCCCTCGGAGTGCACTCAGACCGCCCCGCCGACGCCGGCGCCGGCGGCCTGCCGGTCGGCGTGATAGCTCGATCGCACCAACGCACCGACGGCGGCGTGCGTGAAGCCCATCTGCAGCGCCTCGGTCTCGAACATCGCGAAGGTGTCCGGGTGCACATAGCGCCGCACCGGCAGATGGTGGCCCGAAGGCGCGAGGTACTGGCCGATCGTCAGCATATCGACGCCGTGTGCGCGCAGATCGCGCATCGCGTCGAGGATTTCGTCGTCGGTCTCGCCCAGGCCGACCATCAGCCCGCTCTTGGTCGGCACGGCCGGATGCAGTGCCTTGAACTTCTGCAACAGGTTCAGGCTGAACGCGTAGTCGCTGCCGGGGCGCGCCTGCTTGTACAGACGCGGCACGGTCTCGATGTTGTGGTTCATCACGTCGGGCGGCGCTGTGCCCAGGATCTCGAGCGCACGCTCGTCGCGGCCGCGGAAGTCCGGCACCAGGATCTCGATCCGGGTCGCCGGCGAGAGTTCGCGCACACGCCGGATGCAGGCGACGAAGTGGCCGGCGCCGCCGTCGCGCAGGTCGTCGCGGTCGACGCTGGTGATCACCACGTACTTGAGCGCAAGTGCGGCGATGGTGCGCGCCAGGTTCCCCGGCTCGTCCGCGTCCAGCGCATCAGGCCGACCGTGGCCGACGTCGCAGAACGGGCAGCGCCGCGTGCACTTGTCGCCCATGATCATGAAGGTGGCCGTGCCGTGGCCGAAGCACTCGCCGATGTTCGGGCACGACGCCTCCTCGCACACCGTGTTCAGCTTGTGCTCGCGCAGGATCTGCTTGATCTCGTGGTAGCGCGAACCCGGCGCACTGGCGCGAACGCGGATCCAGGCCGGTTTTCGCAGCACCGCGCCGGGTTCGACCGGCACCACCTTGATCGGAATGCGTGCCGTCTTGGCCTGCGCCTTTTGCTTGGCACTTGCGTCGTAGCGGTCACCTTCCTGGGCTCGATGCACGACGTTCTCGGTGGCCATGGCGACCTCTTGTGCGGGTGGGTGGATCAGGCGCCGAGATGCACCGCCAGCCGGTCGCCCAGCTGCGTCGCCACCGTCGCCCAATCAGTGAAGACGCGAAGTGTAGCCAGGTCGACCGTGCGCAGCCCCGGATAGCCGCATGGGTCGATGCGCTCGAACGGGCGCAGGTCCATCGCCACATTCAGCGCCACGCCGTGGTAGGTGCAGTGCCGGCTGACCTTGATGCCGAGCGCGGCGATCTTGCCCAGGCCCTTGAACCGATCGCCGGCAGGCGCCGGCCCGTGCAGCGCGGCGTGGCCGGCCGGATCATCCAGTCGAACGTAGATGCCAGGCGCACCGGCGACGCGGTGCCCGGTGACGCCGTGCGACTCGAGCACCTTCAGCACGCTGTGCTCGAGCCGGTAGACGTACTCCTTGACGTAGATGCCCAGCCGCGCCAGGTCGATCAGCGGATACGCCACCACCTGGCCCGGGCCGTGGTAGGTGACCTGGCCGCCGCGATTCGTCGCCACCACCGCAATGCCCTGCGCGTCGTGCAGGTGCTCGGGTCTGCCGGCCAGGCCCTGGGTGTAGACCGGCTCGTGCTCGACCAGCCAGATCTGGTCCGGTGTGTCGGGCCCGCGCGTCTCGGTGAACTCGCGCATGGCCTGCATCGTCGGCAGGTAGGCCCGATGGCCGAGAACGATGACCGTTGGCAACGGGGCAGCCACGAACTCGACTCAACCGTTGCGAGCTGCGCTGCGAATCACAGAACGACCTTGACCATCGGATGCGTCGACAGCGTGCGGTACAGCTCGTCGAGCTGCGCCCGGCTGGTCGCCGTCAGCGTCAGCGTGATGCCCAGATAGCGGCCACCTCGGCTCGGCCGCAACTCGACGCTGTGCGCATCGAAAGCGGGGTCGAACATGCGCGCAATGGCGACGACGGCGTCGACGAAGCCATCGACCTGCGCGCCCATCACCTTGATCGGGAAGGCGCACGGGTACTCGATCAACGACGGCTCGGGGGCGATCCTGCCCATCTCGTCCGCGCGGTCGCCCGGAGTCTGCGCAGGCTTGCCCCGAGCCGGCCGCCGCCGCGTCAAATCGACTGCGCCACCTTGGCGCGCTGGTAGGCCTCGTACAGGCGGCCGTACACCGGGCCCGGCTTGCCGCGCATCGCACCATGGCCGACCGGCTCGCCGTCGAGCCGGGTGATCGGCAGGATCTCCTTGGTCGCCGAGCTGAGCAGCAACTCGTCGGCGGCGAAGACGTCGGCCTCCGAAATCGGCCGCAGGTTGTACGCAATGCCCTGCTCCTCGCAGAGTTCTGCCAGCAAGTCATAGCGGATGCCCTCGAGCACATGCTCGCTCTTGGGCGGGCCGAGCAGTGCCCCCTCGTGCACCATCCAGACGTTGCTCGCCGAGGCCTCGGTGAGCCAGCCGTCACGGAACATCACCGTCTCGACCGCGCCGCGGTCGGCCGACATCTGCCGCGCCAGCACGTTGCCGAGCAGCGAGATGCTCTTGATGTCGGCGCGCTCCCAGCGGAAGTCGCGCGCGGTGATGCACGCCACGCCGTGCCGCCGCGCGTCGGCCGACGGCGGCTTCATCGGGCTGGTCATGACGAACACGGTCGGCGTCAGGCCCTCGGGCATCACGTGGTCGCGCGGCGCGACGCCGCGCGTGACCTCGATGTAGAGCAGTTGATCCTCGGCCGGCTGCGCCGCGATCAACTCGCGCGCCAGCGCCAGCCAGGCGTCGCGCGGGTGCGGGTTGGCGATGCGCAGCTTGGCCAGGCTGCGCCCGAGGCGCGCCATGTGCTCGTCGAAGCGGAACAGGTGCCGCCCGTACACCGGAACCACGTCGTAGACGCCGTCGCCGAAGATGAAGCCGCGGTCGAGCACCGAAACCTTGGCCTCGCGCAGCGGCAGGAGCTTGCCGTTCAGGTGGCACAGCGTGTCTTGCAGGCTCTGCATCGGGCGCCTCCTTCAGTTGAGGGTGTCCAGCTTAGCCGATGGCGACGGCGGCGGGTCGATGCGCCAGCCGGCGCGCCGCGGGGCCGGGCGGCGGTCCAGCTCGGCCGCTCACTGGATCCACAGCCGGATCGAGTCCCACGCGCGACCGAGCATGGCGGCCTGCTCCACCGGCTCCTGCACCACCAGCGGCACGGCCGCCAACGGCACGCCGGCCTGGGTGCTGACCTTGAGCGTACCGACGCGCTGGCCCTTGGCCAGCGGCGCGACCAGCGGGTCGGTGCGCTCGATCACGGTCGTGAGCTTGCCGCCCTCGCCCCTGGGCACCGTCACGTAGACCGCGCCCGATGCGCCGAGCCGGGCCTGCGCGGCCTTGCCCTTCCAGACCGGAACGCTCGCGGCGGCCTTGCCGGCCTCGAGCACGCGCACCGCATCCCAGGCGGTAAAGCCCCAGTTCAGCAGCTTCTGGCTCTCGCTGGCGCGCGCTTCGCGCGAGGCGGCGCCCATCACGACGCTGAGCAGGCGCCGCTTGCCGTTCGGGAAGTCGCGCTGCGCGCTGGCGATCAGGCAGTAGCCGGCGGCATCGGTGTAGCCTGTCTTCATGCCGTCCACGGTCGGGTCCCGCCCGAGCAGCAGGTTGCGGTTGTCCTGGCGGATGTTGTTGAAGGTGTACTGGCGCATGCCGTAGTAGGCCGCATAGCGCTCGGGGAAGTCGCGCACGATGTGCGTGGCGATCACACCCAGGTCGCGCGCGCTGCTGTAATGGCCAGCCTCGGTCAGGCCGGTGACGTTCCTGAACTGGGTGTGCTTCAGCCCCCACGCGTTGGCCTGCCGGTTCATCATCGCGACGAAGCCGTCGACCGAGCCGGCCACGCCTTCGGCCAGCGCCACCGCAGCGTCGTTGCCCGAGATCGAGATCATGCCCTTGAGCAGGTCGTCGACCTTGGGCGTCATCTTCGGGTCGATGAACATCAGCGATCCGCCGCCCTTGCGCTCGGCCCAGGCGCGCAGCGACACCGGCAGCGTCTGCTCGAGCGTGAGCTTGTTGGCCTTGAGCGCATCGAACACCAGCCACGCCGTCATCAGCTTGGTCAGCGACGCCGGGTCGGCCTGTGCGTCGGCGGCGCGCTCGGCCAGGACCTGGTCGCTCGTCACGTCGAGCAGCAGGTACGACCGCGCCGCCACCTCGGGCGGCTGCGGCGCCTGGGCCAGCGCATAAGTCACGCCGACACACGTGAGCAGGCAGGCAAGCAGTCGTTTCATTGGATGTCTCGATTCATGACGCGCGCTCAGCGCTGCAGTGCCTGCAACAGCTCGGTCTTGAGCCGCGTGATCTGGCCGTGGAAGAGGTGACCGACGCCCGGCAGCACGATCACCGGCAAGGCCAGCGGACGCGCCCAGGCCAGCGTCGCCTCGAGCGGAACGATGTCGTCGGCGTCGCCGTGGATCACCACCGTATCCGCCGGCACCGCAGGCAGGTCGAAATGGCTGGTCGCCGGTGCGACCAGCACCAGCCGCTGCGCGCGCTCGCCCACGGGCAGACGGGCCACGACCTGCGCCGCGACGTAGCCACCGAACGAAAAGCCCCCGAGCGCCAGCGGCAGCGCGGGTTCGCGCAGCGCGGCGACGACCGCCAGCGCGTCATCGACCTCGCCGCGGCCCTGGTCCCACCGACCGGCGGAGGCGCCGACACCGCGAAAGTTGAAGCGCACGGCGCGCCAGCCGAGCTGGACGAAGCTGCGCGCGATGGTCAGCACCACCTTGTTGTCGAGCGTGCCGCCGAACTGCGGGTGCGGATGGCACAGCACGGCGACGCCGCGCGGCGCGCCCGCGGGCTCGTCGATGGCGCACTCGATGGCGCCGGCCACGCCGGCGACGAACTGGCGTCGCGTCGCGCGATTCATGCTGCGCGTCGCGCCGGCGTCAGCGCGGCACGGCGAGTCAAGTGCCCTGGCAGCACCCGCAGCACCAGCGGCACCCGCACCATCGCCGTCGACCGCGACGATGTCAGCGGCCGACATCGGCCGGCAGCACAAGCCGCTCGACGACCTTGCCGTGCTGCAGATGCGCATCGACGATCTCGTCGATGTCGTTGCGGTCGACGTAGGTGTACCAGACCGCCTCGGGGTAGACCACCGCCACCGGCCCGCCGGCGCAACGGTCCAGGCAGCCCGACTTGTTCACGCGCACGCCGCCCGGGCCGGCCAGGCCAGCCGCCTTGACCCGCGCCTTGCAGTGATCGAACGCACCCTGCGCATCGTGCTGTGCGCAACACGCTTCGGCGTTGTCGCGCTGGTTCAGGCAGAAGAAGATGTGGTGGCGGTAGTAGCTCATTGGGACGGATTGTAGAGATCGCACCCGGGCGGACGAGGCATGGCATCGGCCTGGCCACGCTCTCAGTCGCGCGCACGCAGCCGCGCCAGCAGCCAGACCATCGCCGCGTAGGGCCACAGCCACCCGACCCACTGCGCCAGGCCGTGGAAGCGGATGAAGCGCCCCTGCTCCCAGCCCTGCAGGCTCTGCGCGAAGTACGCGTCACTGGGCACCTGGTGCACCAGCATGACCAGGCCGGTGAGCACGACCAGCGCCAGACCGCCGGCCAGCCTCGGTCCGATCCACGCCAGCGCCAGCGCCACGACCAGCGCTGCCGCCAGCGCGCCCAGCACCGCCGGCGTGCGCCACGCCAGCGCGTGGTCGGGACCGAAGTTGAGCGCCGTCGACAGCGTCGTGGCGAGCAGGGCGACGAGCGCAGTCGCGATGGCCAGCAACGCGCGGCGCCAGCCGGGGCGCGACGCGGCAAAGGCCAGCAGGCAAGGCGCCAGCAATCCGAGCGCCACGGTCAGCGTGACGGTCGACGTCGGCGGCGCCGGCGCAACGGGCAGGGTGCCGAGCCAGTCCGCCAGCGGGAGCGCCCAGACCACGTCGTCAACCCACGCCGCGGCGAACTCGCGCAGCCGCCACCCGACCTGACCCAGCCCGAGCGGCACCGGCGCCGGGAACAGCAACGCCACCGGCCAGAGCAGCAGCAGCACGACGGCAGCGTCGCCGCCGCGCTGCAACCAGCGGTCGTGCGCGCGCTCGATTCGGCCCGCCCAGCCCGCCGCGCGCAGCACGCCGGCCACCAGCGCGCCGAGCACGGCACCGGCGGTGTTGAGTTCCCAGTCGAGCAGCGACGGCGCGCGACCCGGCACCAGGTGCTGGGTCACCTCCAGCGTGTACGACAGCGCCGCGGCGAGCATGGCCACGCGCGGCAGCACGGCGCGCCAGCGCGAGCCGGATCGCCGCAACGCCAGCCCAGCGAACAGCCCCAGCGGCAGGTAGCCCAGCAGGTTGGAGACGACGTCGAAGCTGCCGATCCAGCGCGACCACGGCAGGCGCAGCACGTCGGCGAACTGCGCGCCCGGCGGCCAGCGCCAACCGGTGAAGGGGAACAGGCTGGCGTAGACGATCAATGCGACCCAGGCCAGTGCCAGCAGGCCCGAGGCCCCGTGCCGCCGATGGTCGGCGCGCTTCATCGCGGCTCGGCGCGACATGTGGTCGGACGCTGCGGGGCACGCGCCGCCGCAGGCATCAGGCGGGCTTGACCACCACCAGCACGACGATGGCCGTGAACAGCAGCACCGTGACCTCGTTGAAGACACGGTACCAGCGGTGGCTGTGCTGGTTGGCCAGTTGCTCGAAGCGGCGCAGCGTCGCGCGGCAGACGTGCTGGTAGCCGATCACGCCGATCACCAGCGCCAGCTTGGCGTGCATCCAGTACTGGTCGCGGCCGAAGCCGATGCCGTAGCCGAGCCACAGCCACAACCCGAGGCCGATGGCGAACAGCATCAGCAGGCTCGAGAAACGGTACAGCTTGCGCGCCATCAGCAGCAGCCGCTCACGCTCGGCGTGGCTGTCGGCCGGCACCATCGCGAGGTTGACGAAGATGCGCGGCAGGTAGAACAGACCGGCGAACCAGCTCGCGACGAAGACGATATGGAACGCCTTGACCCAAAGGTATGCTGAGCTCATCGACCCATTATCGATGCCGCGCCGCGGGTCGAAGCAGCCCAAAAAAGACCCCGGCACGAGGGCCGGGGTTGCAAGCCTTAACGCTGTCATCACGGTAAGGCACCTGCTCAGGGAGGAAAAGCAGGGAACGACAACCTTGCGGCTATCATTCACTGTCAATGTTAGCAGATTGACATTGCCGCAACGCCCGGCCAGGCCTAGGTAAAACGCGGATTCCTGCATCGGAAATCCGGCCGCGCCGCCGTCGTCGTGGCTTGCCGATCCCGGCCGCAAACCCAGAATCCCAGGAGCGCGTGATGCGTACACCCCCCCCTTTTCCCACCAGCCGTCCGCGTCGCCTGCGCCGCGATGCCTTCACCCGCGACATGGTGCGCGAGCACCGGCTGCACGCCGCGGACCTGATCCTGCCGGTGTTCGTGCAGGAGGGTCGCAACCAGGCGCACGATGTCGCGAGCATGCCCGGCGTGCAGCGGCTGTCGATCGATCGGCTGCTGCCACAGGCCGAGGCCTGCGTCGAACTCGGCGTGCCGGTGATCGCGCTGTTCCCGGTCATCGACGCGGCGCTGAAGACACCCGACGGCCGCGAGGCCACCAACCCCGACGGCCTGGTGCCGCGCACAGTGCGTGCGCTCAAGGACCGCTTCCCGCAACTCGGCGTGCTCACCGACGTCGCGCTCGATCCGTTCACGTCGCACGGCCAGGACGGCCTGCTCGACGACAGCGGCTACATCCTGAACGACCCGACCGTTGCGGTGTTGCGCGCGCAGGCACTGGTGCACGCCGAGGCCGGTGTCGACATCGTCGCGCCGAGCGACATGATGGACGGACGCATCGGCGCGATCCGCGCCGCGCTCGAGGCCGGCGGCCACGTCCACACGCGCATCATGGCCTACAGCGCAAAGTACGCGAGCGCCTTCTACGGCCCGTTCCGCGATGCGGTGGGCAGCGCGACCCAGCTTGGCAAGGGCGACAAGAAGGTCTACCAGATGGACCCCGGCAACTCGGACGAGGCGCTGCGCGAAGTGGCGCTCGACATCGCCGAGGGCGCCGACATGGTGATGGTCAAGCCCGGCCTGCCCTACCTCGACATCGTGCGCCGGGTCAAGGACGAGTTCCGCATGCCGACCTTCGTCTACCAGGTCAGCGGCGAATACGCGATGTTGAAGGCCGCTGCCGCCAACGGCTGGCTCGACCACGACGCGGTGATGATGGAGTCGCTGCTGGGCTTCAGGCGTGCCGGCGCCGACGGCGTGCTGACCTACTTCGCGCTCGACGCCGCGCGCAAGCTGCGTGCGGGTTGAGGCGCTGGCACGGCCGTCGGCGCGCAGTGGCGCGCTGCCCGGTCGTCGATAGACAGTTCTCGACCAAGACCGGCGGCCGGGACGGGCCGGCCTCACGCGTCGCGCCGTCGGGCGCGCGCGCCGTACGGGTCGTGCAGGCCGAGCGCGCGCATCACCTCGGACTCACGCGCCTGCATGCGCGCGGCGTCGGCGTCGCGTTCATGGTCGTAGCCCTGCGCGTGCAGCGCGCCGTGCACCAGCAGGTGGGCGTAGTGCGCGGCGACGTCGATGCCCAGCTCGCACGCCTCGCGCTCGACCACCGGGGCGGCCAGCACCAGGTCGGCGACCACGCGCGGCGCGCGCTCGTAGTCGA
>JBBIPS010000042.1:0-14139 GCA_037442725.1 Burkholderiales bacterium
ACCGTTGCGGGGGCAGCGCAGGTGGGGTCGCGTCCGGAGGACGGCCGACCTTCCTGCTTCCCGTTTAACCTGGCCGCCACGACGTGCGGCCAGAGCACCAACGGGCGCCATCGTACCAGCCGGCCGAGCCTTGCCGCGAGCCTCGCCGCGGAAGTGGGCCGCCTACAATCGGCCGGCACCAACGGAGGCGGCGGCTGCCCATGTCCAGACTCGATGAACTTGCCGAGCGCATCGATCGCCTCGTGCTGCGGCACGACGAGTTGAAGCGCACCAGCGCGTTGTTGGAGCAACAGTTGGGCAGCGTCACTGCCGAGCGCGACAGCCTGCGCTTGCGCTTGGCCGCGGCGCGCGCGCGGGTCGATGCACTGCTCGAGCGCTTGCCTGTCGACAGCGCTGCCACCCGCCCGGCCGACGGGACCGAAGCATGAAACAGATCGAGGCCACCATCCTCGGCCAGAGCTACGTGCTGGCCTGCCCGCCCGGCGCCGAAGCGCTGCTGCTCGAAGCGGTGAACATCGTCGACCGCGAGATGAGCGCGATCCGCGACGCCGGCAAGGTCAAGGCGCGCGAACGCATGGCGGTGCTGGCAGCGCTGAACCTGGCCTTCCAGCGCGCCGAGCAGGCCAGCCACGCCGTGGCCGCACCCGCAACGGCGCCGCCGGCGACGCGCGCGGCTGCAGCCGAAGCGGCCGACATCGAGCGGCTCATCGGCCGCATCGACGCGACGCTCGGTGACGACGGCCACCTGCTGTGACGGCTTGGCGCGGCGCAGCGTCGGCGCGCGCTGCGGCGTCGTTTCACCGTGATGCGCAGCATGCGAATCGCCATGCCACGCGGGCTGGCTTGTGCTTAGAATGACTTCGTCCGTCGCTTGTCCGTGGGTTTTATATTTCCTTGAACCGATGCTCTTTGAGCCAGGGCTTGGAATATCGCAAGGCAGGTGTGATCGTCTCGCGTCAGATGAACCCGAAGCCTCGCTGACCTCGCCCACCTGAATCTGACCTTGGGTTCAGGAATGCGGCCCACGGCACGCGGCGGACACCCCAACCACCTGCCCTCGCCGACGCTGCCAGACTCGCCGCCGGCCACTTCGACGCGCTCGAAACCCGACGTCGGGACCGGACCCCGGCGCAGCGGGCGGGACGCCGCCTGCTGGAGACCCGATTGAGCGAACTCATGCAACCCGTGCTGCTGGCCGAACTGCTGTTGCTGGGCACCTTCACCGGCTTCCTGGCCGGGCTGCTGGGCATCGGTGGCGGCATGCTGATGGTGCCGTTCCTGACGTTGATCCTGACCCACCGCGGCGTCGAGCCGGGGCTGGCCGTCAAGATGGCCATTGCGACCTCGATGGCGACGATCCTGTTCACCTCGCTGTCCAGCGTGCGCGCGCATCACCGGCGCGGCGCGGTGCGCTGGGACATCGTGCGCGGCATGGCGCCGGGCATCGTCCTGGGCGGACTGCTGGCCGGTGCGGGTGTGTTCGCGCTCGTCAAAGGTGCGGCGCTGGCGTTGTTCTTCGCCGGCTTCGTCGGCTTCTCGGCGACGCAGATGCTGCTCGATCGCAAGCCGGCGCCGGCGCGGCAGATGCCGGGCGCGCTCGGCCAGGGCGCGGCGGGCACCGGCATCGGCTTCGTCTCCGGACTGGTGGGCGCCGGCGGTGGCTTCCTCTCGGTGCCATTCATGACCTGGTGCAACGTGGCCATCCACAACGCGGTGGCCACCAGCGCGGCGCTCGGATTCCCGATCGCCCTGGCCAACACGCTCGGCTACGTGGTCGGCGGCTGGAACCTGCACACGGGCGTTCCCGGCAGCCTGGGCTACCTGGTTCTGCCGGCGCTGGCGATGATCGCGCTGGCCAGCGTCTTCATGGCACCACTGGGCGCGCGCGCCGCGCATGCGCTCAACACACGCCACCTCAAACGGGTGTTTGCCGTGCTGCTGTACGGTCTGGCCGGCTACATGGCCTGGCGCGGACTGGCGAACTGAGCGAGAAGCCGTCCGGACGCGTGCCCATGCGCCGGATCAGGTGGCGTCGAATCGGATGCTCGCCAGCGCCACCGTGTTGCCGCCGCGGCGCCGGGCCTCGGCCAGCGCAGCAGCGCAGGCGGCGGCGACCTCGTCCAGCGTCTGCGCCGTGTGCGGGAAACTTGCCACACCCATCGACACGGTAAACCCCAGTTCCTGGCCGTCGAGCACGACGATCTGCGTTGCGCACTGGCGCCGCAAGCCCTCCATGCGCGAATGCGCCGTGGCCAGGCCCACGCCCGACAGCAGCACCGCGAAGTTGCGCTCGCCAACGCGACACGAGGCATCCATCGCCCGGGTATTGCCGCGCAACAACCGGCCCATGGCCTCGTAGATGCGCTCGTACGCGCGCTCACCGACGGCCAGCACCTTGTCGCCGAACGCGTCGAGCGCGATGTGAACCAGCGCGAATTCACGATGCTCGCGCGTCGACAGATCGATCTCGCGCCGCAACTGGTCGTCGAAGTGGGCGTGGGTGTACAGGCCCGTTGCCGAGTCGCGCAGCGCCTGGTCGCCGAGCTCGCGGCGCAGCGCCTGGTTGGCCTTCTGCTGCTGCTCGAGCTGCAGCAACGCGGCGCGCAGCTGGGCCTCGCTCTGGCGCACGGCGGACTGGTCCTGCCAGAGGCAGCACAGCAGTGGCCGGCCCGCCGGCTCGCTGACGAGCCGAAGCACCGCCCAGTCGTGGCGCCGGCCACGCCATTCGAAGCGATGCTCACTCGACAACACGCCGCCCTGCGCCAGCGCCGTCTGGTCGGCCGCGCGCAACGACATCGCCAGCGTGGCATCGACCAGCTCGCCGTCGGTGCGGCCGACGACCTCGGTCGCAGCACGGCCGAAGAACGCGGCCAGCGCGGGACTCGCCAACAGATAGCGGCCGTCGACGCCATCCTTGATGCCGATCATCAGCCCCTGTCGCGGCGCCAACGCCTGCAGCAACAGGCCCAGCGCGGCCAGCATCGATGGCGCGTCGGCGCCCGCGGCGCCCTTCGAGGGCAGGGCCCAATCGGCATCGTCGCGACGGGTATTCATGGCGGATCGAATTCGGCGGGACTGCGAGTGGACTCGGCGCTGGCAAGGCGGGACTGACGACGTTGCCGGATTCTGGCAATCGTTGCGTCGCCGGATCAAGCCGTGCCAAGCCGCTCCCCCTAGCTCGATGATACCTACCGAGACGACGCACGCCGGCCACCGATGCGTCAGTGCCGCGCCGTTGACCGGCGCCCGTCACCCGTCGCCGAAGCCAGGATCGGAGTCGGCCTGCGGCATGCGGCCGAGGGGCTTCATCGACGACCTGCGCTTCACCCCTCGCGAACTGGGCGGCACGGCGCGGCCGCAGGCCTCGAACTGCTGGCACCCGGCGTGATCGAGTGCGCTCCTGGCAGCGTGCGCAGCGTCGTAGCCCAGCGCAGGACTTACAGTAGAATTAGCCGTTTTGCTGGCCGTCCCCGCGTCGGGTTCCTGCTCCAACCGGGCCGCTCGGCAGGCCGGTTCCCTGCCGCTGCGGCGCCAGCGATCCGTTGTTCGCTGCGGCACTGACTGCACCACGGGCCCCAAGGCACAAACCTAGGATTCATCTTTTAAATGACCACGATTCGCGTCAAGGAAAACGAGCCTTTCGATGTCGCCCTGCGCCGCTTCAAGCGCACCATCGAGAAGCTGGGGCTGCTGACCCAGTTGCGCGCCCGCGAGTTCTACGAGAAGCCCACCGCCGAGCGCAAGCGCAAGAAGGCGGCTGCGGTCAAGCGCCACTACAAGCGCGTGCGCAGCATGCAGTTGCCCAAGAAGCTGTTCTGAGCTCGGTAGCGCCCGCTCTGTCAGACCAACGCCCGCGCGGAATCCGCAGCGGGCGCTTTGCATTCCGATGACAGCCACCTGCGCCCGACACGACGCCCGTCGCACCCGAGGCCGGTCGAATTCGCGAGCACCGCTGCTGCGCGCCAAGGAGCCGAGATGACGCTGAAGGACCGGGTCTCCGACGACATGAAATCCGCGATGCGGGCGCGACAGACCGAGCGTCTGCTGACGATCCGCATGTTGCTGGCCGCGATCAAGCAGCGCGAGGTGGACGAGCGCGTCACACTCGATGACACTGCCGTGATCGGCATCGTCGACAAGCTGATCAAGCAGCGCAACGATTCGATCGCCGCCTTCCGCAGCGGCGGCCGCACCGACCTGGTCGACAAGGAGAGTGCCGAGATCGCCGTGCTGCAGGCCTACCTGCCGGAGCGCCTGTCGGCCGATGCGGTGGCCGCCGAGGTCGCCGCGCTGGTCGCCGAACTCGGTGCGTCCGGCCCCGGCGACATGGGCCGCGTGATGGGCGCTGCCAAGTCGCGCCTGGCCGGCAAGGCCGAGATGGGCCAGGTCTCCGCCGCGGTCAAGGCGGCACTGTCGAAGTAGGTCGCGCGATGGTCGACCCGATCGCGGTGCGCGAAGTCGGCCCCGGCGTCAGCGTGGCCGGGCAATTGCGCCCCGAGGACATGGCCGTCGCGGCGCGCATGGGGTTCCGCAGCATCGTCAACAACCGACCCGATTTCGAGGCCGGCCCCGAGCAACCCACCCACGCCTCGATCGAGGCCGCAGCGCGCGCCGCCGGCCTGCACTATTGCTTCCTTCCGGTCGAGCCGCTCCACCACTCGCCCGAGCAGATCGCCGCATTCGCGCTGCTGCTGCGCGAGTTGCCGGCGCCGGTGCTGGCCTTCTGCCGTTCGGGCGCGCGCTCGACCCGGCTGTTCCAGGCCGCCACAGCGCTGTAGATCGTGCGTCCTGGGGCTTACCCTAGAAGCCACCGAATTCTGGCGATGCGAGCAGGTGCGCTCCTTACAGTACGCACCTGGGAGCGTTGTGCGTGCCACTGCCGCTCGGGTGGTGCGCCTCGGCTCCTTCCAGTCCTCACGGAGACGTCGTGCCTGCCCTACTCAAACTTTCCCGCCTGATCGACCAGCTCAGTGAGTGGGTCGGCCGCTGGGTCGCCTGGCTCGTGCTTGTCGCGGTGCTGATCAGCGCGGCCAACGCCGTCGTGCGCAAGGCGTTCAACTTCAGCTCGAACGCCTTCCTCGAAGTCCAGTGGTACCTGTTCGCCGCGGTGTTCCTGCTCGCCGCCGGCTACACGATGCTGCGCCACGAGCACGTCAAGATCGACGTCGTGATGGGCCGCTTCAGCAAGCGCACCCAGATCAAGGTCGAGATGTTCGGCATCGTGGCGTTCCTGTTCCCGTTCTGCTTCGCGGTCATCCACCTCGTCCTGCCCCTGGTGGTGCGGGCCTATGTCAGCGGCGAGATGTCGTCCAACGCTGGCGGGCTGATCCGCTGGCCGGTGTTCGCGCTGGTGCCGCTGGGCTTCGGCCTGCTGGCGCTGCAGGGCGTCTCCGAACTGATCAAGCGTGTGGCCTTCCTGCAGGGGCTGATCGACGACCCGACCCGCAAGCTTCAGGCCAAGACGGCCGAAGAGGAACTCGCCGACGCCATCCGCGCCCGTGCCGAAGCCGAGGCTGCGGCGGCGGCGCCGAAGGGGGGCGCGCAATGATCGAGTTCCTGCAGGCCTACATGGCGCCGGTGATGTTCGCCGGCCTGGTCGTCTTCCTGATGATGGGCTTCTCGGTCGCCTTCTCGCTGGCGGCGTGCGGCCTGGCGTTCGGCTACCTCGGCGTCGAGATCGGCCTGCTGCCCGAATCGCTGCTGCAGGCGCTGCCGCTGCGCATCTTCGGCATCATGCAGAACGACACGCTGCTGGCGGTGCCGTTCTTCACCTTCATGGGGCTGATCCTCGAACGTTCGGGGATGGCCGAGGACCTGCTCGATACCATCGGCCAGTTGTTCGGCCCGATCCGCGGCGGCCTGGGGTTCGCGGTGATCCTGGTCGGCGCGATGCTGGCCGCCACCACCGGCGTCGTCGCCGCGTCGGTCATCTCGATGGGCCTGATCTCGCTGCCGATCATGCTGCGCTACGGCTACGACCGGCGCCTGGCCTCGGGCGTGATTGCCGCCTCCGGCACGCTGGCCCAGATCATCCCGCCCTCGCTGGTGCTGATCATCCTGGCCGACCAGCTCGGCAAGAGTGTGGGCGACCTGTACAAGGGCGCGTTCCTGCCCGGCTTCACCCTGACTGCGCTGTACGTCGGTTATGTGGTGCTCGTATCAGTCTTCAGACCCAGCTTCGCACCCGCATTGCCGAAGGCGGCTCGCACCATCCGTGAGAGCGACGGCGCGTCCGGGCTGCGCTCGCTGGGCGTGTTGTTCGTGATCGCGCTGGCCAGCGCGCTGGCCTACGCCCAGACGCGCCCGGCCGACACACCGACCGACGAGCTGATCATCCTGTCGATGGGCGTCGGCGTCGGGCTGGCGTTCGTGCTGTCGGTCGTCAACAGGGTGTTCAAGCTCGGCCTGCTGTCGAAGATGGCCGAACGCGTCACCTTCGTGCTGATCCCGCCGCTGGCGCTGATCTTCCTGGTGCTGGGCACCATCTTCCTCGGCGTGGCCACGCCGACCGAGGGCGGCGCGATGGGCGCCACCGGCGCACTCGTGATGGCCGTGACGCGCCGGCGGCTGAGCATGAAGCTGCTGCGCCAGGCGATGGACTCGACGATGAAGCTGTCGTGCTTCGTCGTCTTCATCCTGCTCGGCTCGACGGTGTTCAGCCTGTCGTTCCAGGGCGTGGACGGGCCCAAGTGGGTCGAGCACCTGCTCACCGGGCTGCCGGGCGGGCAGGTCGGCTTCCTGGTCGTCGTCAACATCCTGGTCTTCTTCCTGGCCTTCTTCCTCGACTTCTTCGAGCTCGCCTTCATCATCGTGCCGCTGATCGGCCCGGTGGCCGACAAGCTCGGCGTCGACCTGGTCTGGTTCGGCGTGCTGCTCGCGGTGAACATGCAGACCTCGTTCATGCACCCGCCGTTCGGCTTCGCGCTGTTCTACCTGCGCAGCGTGGCGCCGCACGACGACTACCACGACCGCATCACCGGCAAGCTCACCGCCAGGATCACCACCGGCCAGATCTACTGGGGCGCGATCCCGTTCGTGCTGATCCAGGTGCTGATGGTCGGATTGATCATCGCCTTCCCCAATCTGGTCTCCGGCGGCATCGGCAAGAAGGCGGACTTCGACGTGACCAACCTGAAGATCGAGAACAAGGCGACGACCGAACAGGCGCCGGGCGACGATCCGATGCAGACCCTGCTGCGCTCGATGCAGCAGGACAAGCAGGAACAGAAGAAGTGAGACTCGACGGCGCGGCGCGGTAGCGCGGCGCGTGCACCGCCGCAACGGCAAGGCTGCGGGCCCCGAAAGACGAGTGCCTCCCGCGGTCCGCCCGCGGGAGGCACTTTCGACGAGACCGAGGCTCGGCGCTCCGGATCAGAGCTTCTGCTTCTGCATGAAGTCGTCGAAGTTCGCTTCGGTGAACTGGAACCACAGGTTGGCGTCGCGGCGGAACGTGGCGTAGTCGTCGTAGACCTTCTTCCAGCGCGGGTTCTTGGTCGAGATCTCGCTGTACAGCGCCATCGCCTCCTTGAAGGCCGCGTTCATCAGGTCCCTCGGGAACGGGAACAGCTTGGCGCCGCCGGCGACCAGTTGCTTCAGTGACGCCGCATTGCGCGCGTCGTAGCGCGCCTGCATGTCGGTGTGCGCATACGCAGCCGCAGCCTCGATGACGGCCTTGTACTCGGCCGACAGACCGTCGTAGGCCTTGGTGTTGACCCACAGGTCCAGTTGCGGGCCACCTTCCCACCAGCCCGGGTAGGCATAGTGCGGCGCCACCTTGTAGAAGCCGAGCTTGAAGTCGTCGTACGGGCCGACCCACTCGGCCGCGTCGATCGTGCCCTTCTCGAGCGCCTGGTAGATCTCGCCGCCCGGGATGTTCTGCGGCACGCCGCCGATGCGCTCGACCACCTTGCCGCCGAAGCCGCCGATGCGGAACTTCACACCCTTGAAGTCGGCCAGCGACTTGATCTCCTTGCGGAACCAGCCGCCCATCTGCGCGCCGGTGTTGCCCATCGGGAAGTTAATGATGTTGTACGGGCGATAGAACTCGCGCATCAGCTTCAGGCCGTTGCCCTCGTACATCCAGGCCGTCATCTGCCGGCTGTTCAGACCGAACGGGATGGCGCAGCCGAGCGCGAAGGTTTCGTCCTTGCCGAAGAAGTAGTACGGGGCGGTGTTGGCCATCTCGATGGTGCCGCTCTGCACCCCGTCGACGACGCCGAAGGCCGGCATCAATTCGCCCGCGGCATGCGCCGAGATGGTGAACTTGCCACCGGTCATGTCGCTGACCTTCTTGGCGAACAGTTCGGAGGCCCCGAACAGCGTGTCGAGCGACTTCGGGAAGCTCGACGCCAGGCGCCAGCGCAGCGTCGCCTGCGCATGCACGACGGCCGGCGCGACGCCCGCGGCCAGGACACCGGCCAGGCCGGCACCATGAACAAATGAACGACGTTCCATTCAGGACTCCTATGTGGGGGCGGATTGAGGAGCCACGATTCTAGGAGCCGTCAGGAACCGTCCTTGGGGGGTGAAACCCCGACTGCGACCGGCGTGGTGCGTCGACCCCCTGCGTGCCGATGGTGCGGCCGACGCCGTGTCAGCGTCACGATTCAAGGCGTGCCGCGCAGGCGCTCAACTCCCCGCGACCTTCATGCGCTCGATCAACATCGAGCCGACGGTCTTGCCGCCGGTGGCATAGGTGTCGGCACCGAGCGCGACGATCTGCCTGAACATCTGGCGCAGGTTGCCGGCAATCGTCACCTCGTGCACCGGGTGCACGATGCGTCCGCCGTCGACCCAGTAACCCGCCGCGCCGCGCGAATAGTCGCCGGTGACGTGGTTGACGCCCTGCCCCATCAGGTCGGTGACGAACAGGCCGCGGCCCAGCTTGCGCAGCATCTGGTCGAGATGGTCGCCGGGCCGCGTCAGGCGACTCGTCAGGCGCAGGTTCTGCGCGCCGCCGGCATGCCCGGTCGTGTGCAGCCCGAGCTTGCGCGCCGAATAGCTCGCCAGGAAGTAGCCCTGCACGACGCCGGCATCGACGACGCGGCGCTTGCGCGTGCGCACGCCCTCGTCGTCGAACGGCGCGCTGGCCTTGCCCCTGGGCAGGTGCGGGTCCTCGTCGAGGTCGAGATGCGCGGCGAGCACGGTCTGGCCCAGGCTGTCGAGCAGGAAACTGGCGCGTCGGTACAGCGCACCGCCGCTGGTGGCCTGCACGTAGGCGCCCAGCATGCCGGCGGCCAATGTGTTCTCGAACAGCACCGGCACCTCGCAGGTGGCGAGCTTGCGCGCGTGCAGCCGCGCCAGCGTGCGCTCGGCCGCGTAGCGCCCGACCGCCTCGGGCGCGGCCAGTTCGAGCGCGTCGCGCTGCGAGCTGTACCAGGCGTCGCGCTGCATGTCGACGCCGCTGCGGCCGCTGCGCACGGCGGCGATCGGCACCACCGAGATCGAATGGCGCGAACTGGCGTAGCCGCCGCGAAAGCCGCGGCTGTTGCCGGCCCAGAAGTGCGACTGCTGCGCCGAAGTCGCCGCACCCTCGCTGTTGGTGATGCGCCGGTCGGTGGCGAAGGCCGCGTCCTCGCAGCGCCGCGCCAGCTCGGCCGCGCCCGCGGCGTCGAGTTCCCAGGGATGGAACAGGTCGAGGTCGCGCGCGGCTTCGTCGGCACTGGCCAGGTCCTCGGCGTCGGGCAGCCCGGCGGCCGGGTCCGCCGCAGTGAAGCGGGCGATGTCGTAAGCCGCGCGCACCGTCTGCTGCAGCGCCTGGCGCGAGAAGTCCGAGCTGCTGGCGTTGCCGCGCTGCTGTCCCAGGTAGACCGTGATGCCGACCGACTTGTCGCGGTTGCGTTCGACGTTCTCGATCTCGCCCTTGCGCACCGACACCGACAGGCCGGCGCCCTCAGACACCTCGGCCGCGGCATCGCTGGCGCCCAGATCGCGCGCGCTGGCCAGCACGTCGTCGATGATCTGCTGGAACTGCTCGCGCGTGAAAGCGAAGCCCTGGGAGGTGGTGGAGCCGGACATCTGCGAGCGGGGGGTCGAAGTGGGGGAGCGACGTGCGCGACAATGATAACGACGCGCCTGCGCCAGCCCTGGGGCGACGACCCCGCCGGGCGCGCCGGCGACCGCTGCTGAAGCCGACAGCGGGCGCGAGCCGACGGCGGCCCCGCCCCACCCGACCGATCCCGGCCCATGCGCCACCACACCGAAACCACCGCAGCCATCGACGTCGCCGACCCGGCCGGCGCGAACCGCCCGAGCAAGACGCAGCTCAAGCTCCAGATGCACGAGCTGCAGAGCCTGGGCGAAGAGCTGGCCGCGCTGCCGGAAGACCGGCTCGCCGCCGCCGTGATGCCCGAGCCGCTGCGCGAGGCCATCGCGCAGTACCGGCGCACGCGCTCGCACGAAGGCCGGCGCCGGCAGATGCAGTACGTCGGCAAGCAGATGCGCCAGGCCGACGCCGCGCCGCTGCGCGAGGCGGTGGCCGCCTACAAGCTGGGTTCGGCCCGCGACACGCTCGCGCTGCACGAGACCGAACGCTGGCGCTCCGAACTCGTCGCCGGTGACGACGCCGCGACGCGCTGGGCCGAGGCCTATCCCGCTTCCGACCTGCAGCGCCTGCGCAGCCTGGTGCGCGCCGCGCGCAAGGATGCTGCCGCCACGCCCGGGCAGCGCAACGGCCGAAGCTGGCGCGAGCTGTTCCAGTTCATCAAACCGTGGGTGAACCCGCCCGACACGGGAGCAACGCAATGAACGAATTCGATCCGGTCCGCATCGGCGTGGTCTCGATCAGCGACCGCGCGTCGAGCGGCGTCTACGAAGACAAGGGCATCCCCGCGCTGCAGGACTGGCTGGCACGCGCGCTGCGCAACCCCGTCACCTGGGAGGCGCGGCTGATCCCCGACGAGCAGGCCGCCATCGTCGATTGCCTGCGCGAACTGGTCGACGCGGCCGGCTGCGACCTGGTGCTGACCACCGGCGGCACCGGCCCCGCGCCGCGCGACGTGACGCCCGAAGCCACGCTGGAGGTGGCCGACAAGGTGATGCCGGGATTCGGCGAGCAGATGCGCCAGATCGGCCTGCACTTCGTGCCGACGGCGATCCTGTCGCGCCAGGTGGCGGTGATCCGCGGCCGCACGCTGATCATCAACCTGCCCGGGCAGCCCAAGTCGATCGCCGAGACGTTGCAGGGCCTGCCCGCTGCGCCGTCGGGCAAGACGCCGGCAGTGCCCGGCATCTTTGCCGCGGTGCCGTACTGCATCGACCTGATCGGCGGACCCTACCTCGAAACAGACGCGTCCATGTGCCAGGCGTTCCGGCCCAAGTCGGCGCTGCGCACACCGCAAGCCGCGACCTGAACGACGCGTCGCGCCACGGCAGTCTGCGCGCGCACCGCGCTACTTGACCAGGCGGTTCAGCCCCTCGGCATCGAAGTGCTCGGTGGTGGCCGCGTCCTGCGGCACGCACTCGGCCGCCGGCAGTTCGCGCGAGCGCGCCGAGAGCTGCTCGATCGCGTGCCACAGCAGCGCGATCTGATGCTCCTGGCCGGCGGCGCTGTCGATCAACCCCTTCATCGCCTGCGCCACCGGGTCGTCACCCTGCGTCACGCCGTAGGCCGAGAAGCCCATGCGCGCCGCGGCGGCCTCGCGCGCGGTCTCGATCTCGGCGTGCAGGATGCGCGCCGGATTGCCCACCGCCGTCGCGCCGGCCGGCACCGGCTTGACGACCACTGCGCCCGAGCCGATGCGCGCACCGTCGCCGACGGTGAAGCCACCGAGCACCTGCGAGTTGGCGCCGACGATGACGCCGCGTCCGAGCGTCGGGTGGCGCTTGGCGCCCTTGGCGAGGGTCGTCCCGCCGAGCGTGACACCCTGGTAGATCGTGCAGTCGTCGCCGACCTCGGCGGTCTCACCGATCACGACGCCCATGCCATGGTCGATGAAGACGCGCCGGCCGAAGCGCGCTCCGGGGTGGATTTCGATGCCGGTCAGGAAGCGCCCCAGGTGCGACACCCAGCGTCCCAGCCACTTCAAGTTGTGCTGCCACGCGGCATGTGCCAGGCGATGCCACATCAGCGCGTGCAGCCCCGGATAGCACGTCAGCACCTCCCAGTTCGAGCGCGCGGCGGGGTCGCGCTCGCGAATGCAGGCGATGTCTTCATGGAGGCGGCTGAACATGGCGATTTCCGAAGGGCCGATCGATACACGGCGCCAGTGTAGGCGCGGCCACGCCGGGCCGCCCTGCATGCCCCGGGATGTCCTCAGCGCCTGGTCGCGCCGGCCGCGCGCGCGATGCCGCGCAGGATGTGCACTTCGTCGCGCGTCAACTCGGCGCGGTTGAGCAACTGCTGCAGCCGCGGCAGCAGCCGCCTGGGCACCGCGGGGTCGAGAAAGCCGATGCGCTCGAGCACCTGCTGCCAATGGTCGAGCGCGCCCATCAGCTCGGGCAGGCTGGCGCGATCGGGCATCGCGGTGCGCGGCTCCACGCCGAAGCCGCCGAGCGCCTGGCGCCAGTCGTAGGCGATCAGCTGCACCGCCTGTGCCAGGTTCAGCGAGCCGTAGGCCGGATCGGTCGGGATGCTCAGGCAGGCGTGGCAGCGATACACGTCCTCGTTGGCCATGCCGAAGCGCTCGCCGCCGAAGATGAAGGCCACGCGTTGCCCGGCGCCGGCGAGCGTCGCGAAGTGCTCGCGCGGCGCGAAAGTGGGCGGGCCGAAGTCGCGCGGTGTCATCGCGGTGGCGCAGGCATGGGTGATGCCGTCGAGCGCCTCGACCAGCGTCGGCACGATGCGCGCGCGCCCGAGAACGTCGCCGGCGCCGCTGGCCAGCGCCTGCGCCTCGGCCTGGTCCAGCACATCGGCGTGGCGCGGTGCGACGAGCACCAGGTCGTGAAAACCCATCACCTTCATCGCGCGCGCCGCCGCGCCCACATTGCCCGGATGGCTGGTGTGCATCAGCACGAAGCGTGTCGCATCGTCGGTCATCGGGGGCCAGCTCGGAGCAGGGGCGGCGGCAGGTAAGATTCAAGACTTGCAGCGCGATTGTCGCTGCCACCGTTGTCGACTTGCAGCCGGCGCCCTGCCTGACCGCTTCGCCCGGCGCGGCGCGCCTGCGCGGCATCGGCCGCACGCCGCTGCAGCGTCTGCCAGCGCCTTCAAGCCGCAAGCCACGATGCAGGATCCGCCATGGCGCAATCGCTCCACCCCATGCTCAACATCGCCATCAAGGCCGCGCGCGCGGCCGGGGCGATCATCAACCGGGGCTCGCTCGATCTGGACCTGCTGAAGGTCTCGCAGAAGGGGCCGAACGACTTCGTCAGCGAGGTCGACCAGGCGGCCGAGGCGGCGATCATCGACATCCTGCTCGGCGCCTACCCCGGCCACGGCATCCTGGCCGAGGAATCGGGGCGCGAGCGCGGCTCGAAGGACAGCGAGTTCACCTGGATCATCGACCCGCTGGACGGCACCACCAACTTCCTGCACGGCTTGCCGGTCTACGCCGTGTCGATCGCGCTGGCCCACCGCGGCGTCGTGCAGCAGGCCGTCGTCTACGACCCGACGCGCAATGACCTGTTCTTCGCCTCGCGCGGGCGCGGCGCGTTCCTCAACGACCACCGGCTGCGCGTGAGCAGGCGAATCCGCCTGGCCGACGCGCTGATCGGCACCGGCTTCCCGTTCCGCCGCGGCGACAGCTTCACGCACTACGTCGCGATGTTCCAGACCGTGATGCAGGCCTGCGCTGGCGTGCGCCGCCCGGGCGCTGCCGCTCTCGACCTGTGTTATGTCGCTGCCGGCTGGTACGACGGCTTCTTCGAGACCGGGCTCAGCCCGTGGGACATGGCCGCCGGCTCGCTCATCATCACCGAGGCCGGCGGACTGGTCGGCAACTTCACCGGCGACGCCGACTTCCTCTACCAGCGCGAGCTGGTCGCCGGCAGCCCGAAGATCTACGGCCAGCTGGTGACGCTGCTCGCGTCGCACAGCCGCGTCGCCACGGCGCACGACCTGGCGCACGACCCGATGCCCGATCAGGCCCGCAACCCGCCGCAGGATCCGGCTGGCAACGCATCGCCGACGCAGGCCGCGGGTGCGGCAGCACCGGCTGGCGGGGCGTCCGATGCCATCGCTGCCGCGTGGGCGCTCGCGCC
>JBBIPS010000043.1:0-14082 GCA_037442725.1 Burkholderiales bacterium
GACGGCAGTGCGCGCTGGCTGGCCGACCTGCCGCGACTCGCCCGCGCGCGGCTCGCCGCGCGCGGCGTCGTTCGCGTCAGCGGCGGCCGCTGGTGCACGGCCGAGGACCGGGTGCGATTCTTCTCGTACCGGCGCGACGGTCGCACCGGGCGCATGGCGGCGGCGATCGCGATCCGCGCCTGAAGTCATCGCACGGTAAGCTGTGCCGTCTACCATCGCGTGCGGCGACAGGGTGAGATCGCCCTGTGCACCCTTGGGCGCGCCGCGTTACCGGCAAGGAGACCAGAGCATGACGAGCAAGTCCAGGCGCGCCCGTGCCACACCCGGCGGCGCTGCGCCCGCGCCGGCCCAGGGGCTGGGCCAGGCCATGGGCGACATCTGGCAGTCGGTGTCGGGGTTGGGCCTGCCGGCCGAGGCGTTGGCCAGGTTGCAGGCCGACTACCTGGCGCAGGCCACGGCGCTGTGGAACGATGCGCTGGCGCGGCTGCAGCCCGACGGCACGCCCGCGCCGGTGGCGGACAAGCGATTTGCGGCGCAGGCCTGGAGCGGCAACCCGGCGGCGGCGCTGGCCGCCCAGACCTACCTGCTCAACGCCCGGACGCTGATGCAGATGGCCGAGGCGGTGCAGGGCGACGCCAAGACCAGGGCTCGCATCCGCTTCGCGGTGCAGCAGTGGGTCGACGCCGCGAGCCCGGCCAATTACCTTGCGCTCAATCCCGAGGCGCAGGCCAAGGCACTCGCCACCGGCGGGCAGAGCATCGGCCAGGGGCTGCAGCAGTTGTGGCACGACATCGAGCAGGGCCACCTGTCGCAGACCGACGAGAGCGTGTTCGAGGTCGGCCGCAACGTCGCCACCAGCGCCGGCGCGGTGGTGTTCGAGAACGATCTGTTCCAGCTCATCGAGTACCGTCCGCTCACCGCCAAGGTGCACGAACGCCCGATCCTGTTCGTGCCGCCGTGCATCAACAAGTACTACATCCTCGACCTGCAGCCCGAGAACTCGGTGATCCGCTACACCGTCCTCCAGGGCCACCGCGTCTTCGTCATGAGCTGGCGCAACCCGGACGCGTCGCTGGCCGGCAAGACCTGGGACGACTACATCGAGCAAGGGCCGCTCGCGGCGATCGAGGTGGTGCGCGAGATCACCGGCGCGGACCGGTTGAACACGCTGGGCTTCTGCGTCGGTGGCACGATCCTGGCGACCGCGCTGGCCGTGCTCGCGGCGCGCGGCGAGCAGCCGGCGAGTTCGCTGACGCTGCTGACGACGCTGCTCGACTTCAGCGACACCGGGGTGCTCGATGTCTTCATCGACGAGCCGGCGGTGCGGCTGCGCGAGATGACGATCGGCGCCGACGCGCCGAAAGGCCCGGGGTTGCTCGAGGGCAAGGAGCTCGCGACGACGTTCAGCTTCCTGCGGCCGAACGACCTGGTGTGGAACTACGTCGTCGGCAACTATCTCAAGGGCGAGGCGCCGGCGCCGTTCGACCTGCTGTACTGGAACGGCGACTCGACCAATCTGCCGGGGCCGATGTTCTGCTGGTACCTGCGTCACACCTACCTGCAGAACGACCTCGGGCAGCCGCGCAAGGTCGCGGTCTGCGGCGAGCCGCTCGACCTCGGCAGCATCGAGGCGCCGGCGTTCATCTACGGCTCGCGCGAGGACCACATCGTGCCGTGGACGTCGGCCTACGCCTCCACCCGCATCCTCGAGGGCAGGAAGCGCTTCGTGCTCGGCGCCTCGGGGCACATCGCCGGCGTCATCAACCCTGCCGCCAAGGGCAAGCGCAGCCACTGGGTCAACGACCAGCTGCCGGCGTCGGCGCAGGACTGGCTCGCCGGCGCGACCGAGAAGCCCGGCAGCTGGTGGCCCGAGTGGTCCGCCTGGCTGCGCTCCCATGCCGGCCGGCAGATCGCCGCGCCCAGGCACCCCGGCAGCCGCAGACACAGGGTGATCGAAGCCGCACCGGGTCGCTATGTCAAGCAGAAGGCCTGACCGCCACGCCCGGCGCCGCCGCTCACGCCCACTGCACCTGCAGGCAATTCACAACCCACTGCAACCCAGGAGAATGCAATGACAGACATCGTGATCGTCGCCGCCGTGCGCACCGCCGTCGGCAAGTTCGGCGGCGCACTGGCCGGGACGCCGTCGCCCGAACTCGGCGCCACCGTGATCCGCGCGCTGCTCGAGCGCAGCGGCATCGCCGGCGAGCAGATCGGCGAGGTCATCCTCGGCCAGGTGCTCACCGCCGGTTCGGGCCAGAACCCGGCGCGGCAGTCGGCGATGAAGGCCGGCCTGCCGATCGCGATGCCGGCGTTCACCGTCGGCAAGGTCTGCGGCTCGGGACTGAAGGCCGTGATGCTGGCCGCGCAGGCGGTGGCCGCCGGCGACAGCGAGATCGTCATCGCCGGCGGGCAGGAGAACATGAGCCTGGCGCCGCACGTGCTGCCGAATTCGCGCAACGGCCAGCGCATGGGCGACTGGAAGCTGGTCGACACGATGATCAACGACGGCCTGTGGGACGTCTACAACCAGGTCCACATGGGCATCACCGCCGAGAACGTCGCGCGCAAGTACGGCATCAGCCGCGCGCAGCAGGACGAGCTCGCGCTGGCCAGCCAGCGCAAGGCCGCCGCCGCGCAGGATGCCGGCCGTTTCAGGGACGAGATCGTGCCGGTGACGATCGCGCAGAAGAAGGGCGATCCGATCGTCTTCGCCGCCGACGAGTTCCTCAACCGCAGGACCAGCGCCGAGGCACTGGCCGGGCTGCGTCCGGCTTTCGACAAGGCCGGGTCGGTGACGGCGGGCAACGCCTCGGGACTGAACGACGGCGCCGCGGCGGTGCTGGTGATGACGGCCGCCAAGGCTGCCGCGCTCGGGTTGAAGCCGATGGCGCGCATCGCCAGCTACGCCGCCGCCGGCGTCGACCCGGCGATCATGGGCATGGGCCCGGTGCCGGCGGCGCGCAAGGCGCTCGCGCGCGCCGGCTGGACGCCGCAGGAGCTGGACCTGCTCGAGATCAACGAGGCCTTCGCGGCGCAGGCCTGCGCGGTGCACAAGGAGATGGGCTGGGACACGGGCAAGGTCAACGTCAACGGCGGAGCGATCGCCATCGGTCACCCGATCGGCGCCTCCGGCTGCCGTATCCTGGTCACGCTGCTGCACGAGATGATCAGGCGCGACGCGAAGCGTGGCATCGCGTCGCTGTGCATCGGTGGCGGCATGGGCGTGGCGCTGACGGTCGAGCGCTGAGCCAACGCAATTTCCCGGGGCCCGGCAAGGGCGAACCCGATTGACCGCACGGCGCGGGTGGATCAGGCTGAAGTCCCGCATTGAACGGGCACATCAAAGGAGCGAGCAATGGCACAGAAAGTGGCATACGTGACGGGTGGCATGGGCGGCATCGGCTCGGCCATCTGCCAGCGGCTGCACAGGGACGGCTTCAAGGTCATCGCCGGCTGCGGGCCGAGCCGCGACTTCAACAAGTGGCTCGACGAGCAGCGCGCGCTGGGCTACACCTTCCACGCCTCGGTCGGCAACGTCGCCGACTGGAACTCGACGGTCGAGGCCTTCGGCAAGGCCGCGGCCGAGCACGGCACGATCGACGTGCTGGTCAACAACGCCGGCATCACGCGTGATCGCATGTTCCTGAAGATGACCCCCGACGACTGGAAGGCGGTGATCGACACCAACCTGAACAGCATGTTCAACGTCACCAAGCAGGTGCTGCCGGGGATGGTCGAGAAGGGCTGGGGTCGCATCGTCCAGATCAGCTCGGTCAACGGCGAGAAGGGCCAGGCCGGCCAGACCAACTACTCGGCAGCCAAGGCCGGCATGCACGGCTTCACGATGGCGCTGGCGCAGGAGGTGGCGAACAAGGGCGTGACCGTCAACACCGTGAGCCCGGGCTACATCGGCACCGACATGGTCCGCGCCATCAAGCCCGAGGTGCTCGAGAAGATCGTCGCGACGATTCCGGTCAAGCGGCTGGGCAGGCCCGAGGAGATCGCCTCGATCGTGGCCTGGCTGGCGAGCGACGATTCGGGCTTCTCCACCGGCGCCGACTTCAGCTGCAACGGCGGCATGCACATGGGCTGACGCGCTGCGCCGCCGTTGCCGGGCGACGACGCCCGGCCAGGCCGGGGCCGGCGTTGCCGGCCCCGGCTATTCCACCAGGCCAGCCAGGAAGTACTTGATCAATCCCTTGGCGGCAAATCCCACCAGCCCGAAGCCCAGCGCCAGGAACAGCACGAAGGTGCCCAGCCTGCCGGCCCTGGACTCGCGCGCGAGCTGGAAGATGATGAACACCATGTAGAGCATGAAGGCGCTGACGCCGAAGGTCAGGCCGAACCAGGCCACCTGCTCTTCGTCATAGCCAAACATCGCCGGCAGCCTGCACAGGAGGGTTCAGTCAGTCACGACGGCTGGACCAGATCGCGGTAGGCATGCCAGCTCGCATGCGCGAGCCACGGCGCGACCACGATCAGCCCGAGCATTGCGGTGGCCATGCCCAGGACCGTCAGCCCCATCAGCAGCGCGGCCCACAACGCCATCGGCAGTGGATGTGCCTGCACGACGCGCCAGCTCGTCAGCACTGCAGCCAGGACGCTCACCTGACGGTCGAGCAGCAGCGGGATGGCCACGACGCTGCTGGCGTAGACCGGCGCGGCCAGCAGCGCCCCCAGGCCGAGCCAGACCTCGAACAGGTGCGACTGCTCGTTGAAGACGACGACGCGCAGGAAGTCCGCCGGGCTGTGCACCGGCGTGGCGGCGAATCCGGTGATCAGCGACGCCGAGGTCAGCACCCAGCCGGTGCCGGCACAACCGAGCAGCAGTCCGAAGACGACCAGTCGCCGGTCCGCGGGTCGCCATGCAGCGACGGCCACCGAGACATCGCCGCGCTGGCCGCGCTCGAGCGCGCGACTGACCGCATACAGCCCGGTGGCCGCGACCGGCGCGACGAGCAGGAAGCCGGTGAGGGCGCCTGCCAGGAGCCAGAAGCGGTCGCGCGCGAGCACGACCAGCACAGCGCCGAACAGCGCCAGCGCCAGCCCGTGCATCAGCCCTGGCAGCGGGCAGCGTCGCAGGTCGGAGGCGCCGCGCGCCAGCCAGCCGAGCGGGCGCAGCCACGGGATCGGGCGCACGCCGAAGCGGCGCGACTGACTCAGAGCGGCGGAGTCACGAGGCGTGGACACAGGGGCTATCCGATGCAGCGGGAGACACGGGCACGGCATGCGCGGGGCGCCGATGTTCGACGCCTGCCGGCCATTGTCCGCCCGCCGGATCGGCACGCGTGGCACGCGCTGGCCGTCGGCGGCACGTGGCGCGCTGCCGCCTCGGCAGCCCGGGCCGGGTCATGCTCCGCCCCGCGCCAGCAACGCCGCTGCGACGCCGGACAGGCTCTGCGCGCTGCCGTCGGGCGGGTCAAGGCGGGGTGCAGTCGAGAAGGCGGCGAAGTTGGCCGTCATCGAGCGCAGGTACATCGGGTCGTAGTGCTGCTCGAGCAGCGCCCGCACCACCTCGGGCCAGCGGCCGGCGCGTGCGTCGGCCTGCCAGTGTTCGACGATTTCGTTGCCGCGCACCGCACGCAGCGCGTCCAGGCGGCCGCAGAAAACCTCGGCGTCGCGCACGAAGAAGTCGTAGTCCTCGAGCAGCAGCGCCACGCGCGCCGGCAGTGGCAACTCGAGCCGCAGGCACGGCGAGCCGCGCATGCGCTCGACCAGCGCTTCGGGCACGCGCAGCTTGCCGACCTGGCGGCTCTCGCTCTCGACGAACACGGGCCGGGCCGCGTCGAAGCGGCGCAACGTGTCCCAGAGCAGCGTCTCGAAGCGCTTCTGCCCCGGCTGGGGCTGCCCGGGCACGAGCCCGAGCACCGAGCCGCGGTGCCCGGCGAGCGCCTCGAGGTCGAGCACCTGCGCGCCGGCGGCCTCGAGCGCGTGCAGCAGCCGGCTCTTGCCCGAACCGGTGGTGCCGCAGATGACGCGGTAGTCGAAACGCCGCGGCAGTTCCTGCAGCGCTGCCAGCACCGCGCGCCGGAAGGCACGGTAGCCGCCCTCGACGAGCAGCACGTCGAAGCCGATCTGGCCCAGCACGTGGGCCAGCGCGCCCGAGCGCTGGCCGCCGCGCCAGCAGTAGACCAGCACGCGCCAGTGGCGCGGCCTGTCGATCGCATTGCGCTCGATCGCGTCGGCGACGTTGCGCGCCACCAGCACGGCGCCGAGCTTGCGTGCGTCGAACGGCGAAGCCTGCGCGTACAGCGTGCCGACGACGCGGCGCTGCTCGTCGTCGAGCACCGGCCAGTTCACGGCGCCGGGCAGGTGGTCCTCGGCGAACTCGGCCGGCGAGCGCGCGTCGATCACGCTGTCGACCCGGCCCAGTTCGGCGATCGCCCGTTCGACGCTGACACCGTGCACGGCCATGCCGGAGCTCTTCAGCGCGGCGCGGCCGCGTCGAGCAGTTCGCTCTCGAGCTGCAATTGTTCGTGGCTGGACTGCAGCGTCGGACCGTCGACCAGGAAGGTGTCCTCGACGCGCTCGCCCAGCGTCATGATCTTGGCCAGCTGCAGGTTGACGTGGTGGCGCGCCAGCACCCGGGCAATGGCGTAGAGCAGCCCCGATCGGTCGCTGGTGCTGATCGTCAGCAGCCAGCGCTGCGCGCGCTCGTCGGGGCGCAGCGAGACGCGCGGCGTCACCGGGAACGACTTGACGCGACGCGACACGCGGCCGCGGCTCGGCTCGGGCAGCGGTCCTTCGCGGCCCAATGCCAGCACGAGCTGGGTCTCGACGAGCGAGATCAGGTCGCGGTAACAGCCGGCATCGCATCCTTCGCAGCGCGGGTGGACGACCTGGAAGGTGTCGAGCGCGTAGCCGTTGCGGCTGGTATGGACCTTGGCGTCCTGGATCGAGAAGCCGGCGGCGTCGAAGTGGCCGCAGATGCGGGCGAACAGGTCCGGCCGGTCGGGCGCGTACACCAGCACCTGCAGGCCGTCGCCGACCGGCGACGGGCGCGCGCCCACCACCGGCACGACGCTCGCGACATGACGCCACAGCGAGCGCGCATGCCAGGCGATCTCCGCGGCGTCGTGGCGCGCGAAGTAGCTCAGCTGCAGCGTCGCCCACAGCGGATCCTCGGTGCCGGGCAGCGCGCTGTGCAGCGCCAGCAGGTGCCGTGCCTCCTGCCGGCGCGCCTCGATCTCGGCGTCGAGGTTGGGCCGGGCACCGCCGAGCGCGCGCAGCGTGAGCCGGTACAGGTCTTCGAGCAGCTTGGCCTTCCAGGCATTCCAGACCTTCGGGCTGGTGCCGCGGATGTCGGCCACCGTCAGCAGGTACAGCGCGGTCAGCCGGCGCGGGTCGCCGACCTCGCTGGCGAAGGCGCGGATCACGTCGACGTCGGCCAGGTCCTCCTTCTGCGCCACCGTGCTCATCTTCAGGTGGTTGCGCACCAGGAACTCGGCCAGTGCCGCGTCCTCGCGCGGCACGCCGTGGTCGCGGCAGAAGCGTCGCACCTCGAGCGCGCCGAGCGCCGAGTGGTCGCCGCCACGGCCCTTGGCCACGTCGTGGAACAGCGCGGCGATGTACAGCACCCACGGCCGGTCCCACTGGCTCGCCAGCTGCGAGCAGAACGGATACTCGTGCGCGTGTTCGGCGATGAAGAAGCGCCGCACGTTGCGCAGCACCATCAGGATGTGCTGGTCGACCGTGTAGACGTGGAACAGGTCGTGCTGCATGCGTCCGACGATGCGGCGGAAGACCCACAGGTAGCGCCCCAGCACCGAGGTCTGGTTGAGCAGGCGCAGCGCGTGCGTGATGCCCTGCGGCTGGTGCAGGATGGCGATGAAGGTCGCGCGGTTGACCGGGTCGTGGCGGAACGCGGTATCCATCGCGTCGCGCGCGTTGTACAGCGCGCGCAGCGTGCGCGCCGACAGCCCCTTGATGCCCGGCGTCTGCTCGAACAGCAGGAAGGTCTCGAGGATCGCGTGCGGCTGCTGCGTGTAGAGGTCGTCGCGTGCCACCTCGAGCATGCCGCCGCGGTCGAGGAAGCGCGGGTTGATGGCACGCATCGGCGCGGCCTCGCTGGCGTTGATGCGCTCCTCGATGTTGAGCATCAGGATCTGGTTGAGCTGCGTCACCGCCTTGGCGGCCCAGTAGTAGTGGTGCATCAGCACTTCGGACGAACGATGCGCCGCGCTGGCCGGGTAGCCGAAACTCTCGGCCACGGCGGTCTGCAGGTCGAACACCAGCCGGTCCTCGCGCCGCCGCGCCACGGCGTGCAGCCGGGCGCGGATCAGCTTGAGCGAGCCCTCGTTGCGCTGCATCTGCTTGACTTCGAACGGGGTGATCAGCCCGGCGCCGGCCAGCTCGCCCCAGGTGCGGCCGAGGCCGGCGGCGCGGGCGATCCAGGTCAGCACCTGCAGGTCGCGCAGCCCGCCCGGGCTCTCCTTGCAGTTCGGCTCGAGCGCGTACGGCGTGTCCTCGTACTTCACATGACGCTGGCGCATCTCGAGCGTCTTGGCACGCAGGTAGGCGCGCGGGTCGAGCACCGCAGCGGTGGCGCGTTGCAGTTCGGCAAAGGCGCGCCGCGGCCCGGCCAGCCAGCGCGATTCGAGCAACGCGGTCTGCACCGTGACGTCGGCCTGCGCCGCGGCGACGCAATCGGCCACGCTGCGCACCGACGAGCCGATTTCGACGCCGACGTCCCAGCACGCGGTGATGAAGGTCTCCAGCGCGGCGTGCAGCGCCGCGTCGGGTTCGCCCTCGGGCAGCAGCACCAGCACGTCGACGTCCGAGTACGGGAACAGTTCGCCGCGACCGTAGCCGCCCACCGCGACGAGCGCGGTCGTGGCCGGCATCGCGGCGTCGCGCCACAGCGCGCCCAGCGTGGCGTCGACATGCCGCGTCAGTGCCCGGATCAGCCGCGCCGCGGCCGGCGCCGAGGCGCGCGAGTGCACGAAGTGCTCGATCAGCGCCTTCTTGCCCGCGGCGAACTGCGCGCGCAGCGCCGGCAGGTCGCGCCCGACCGGTGCGTCGAGCACCTCGGCCGACATCGGCGTCAGACCCGCTGCGGCGACGTGGCCGCGGCGCATGGCGTCGCGCCCGTCCCGCGTCGCGTCGGGCGCGCGGCCGGCCGCGTCCGACGCGGGTTATGCGGCATTTCGGGCGTCGGCGATGAACGCCGGCGGCGGCGGGCTGCCGGCCGACAGCGTCAGCACCTCGTAGCCGGTGGCGGTGACGAGCACGGTGTGCTCCCACTGTGCCGACAGCGAGCGGTCCTTGGTGACGATGGTCCAGCCGTCGCCCGACTCGCGGATCTCGCGCCGCCCGGCGTTGATCATCGGCTCGATCGTGAAGATCATCCCCGGCGCCAGTTCCTCGAGCGTACCGGCCTTGCCATAGTGCAGCACCTGCGGCTCGTCGTGGAACTTGCGGCCGATGCCGTGGCCGCAGAACTCGCGCACCACCGAGTAGCCCTGCGCCTCGGCGAAGGTCTGGATCGCGTGGCCGATGTCGCCCAGCCGCGCACCCGGGCGGACCTTGGCGATGCCCTTCCACATGGCGTCGTAGGTGAGCTGGCACAGGCGCCGCGCCGCGATCGAGCCCTCGCCGACGATGAACATGCGGCTCGAGTCGCCGTGCCAGCCGTCCTTGATGACCGTGACGTCGATGTTGACGATGTCGCCGTTCTTCAGCGCACGCTGGTTCGGGATGCCGTGGCAGACCTGGTGGTTGATCGAGGTGCAGATCGACTTGGGGTAGGGGACGTAGCCCGGCGGTGCGTAGTTCAGCGGGGCCGACACGGCACCCTGCACGTGGACCGTGTAGTCGTTGGAGAGCTGGTCGAGTTGCTCGGTCGTGATGCCGGGTTTGACGTGCCCGGCGAGCATGTCCAGCAACTCGCCGGCCAGGCGGCCGGCAATGCGCATGCCGGCGATTTCATCGGCGTTGTGGAGGGTGATCGGCATGGGTCGAAATTATCCCACCCCCAAGTAAAATGCCCGGTCGGCAAGGGCTTGCGGCCGGGTGGCGACCGTGCTGCCCGCCCCGGTGCACGGTCTGCGACCCACCCGCCCGCCACCGCCCCGCCCGCCCAACGTCGCCATGCCGCCCAGCGCCAAACATCTGATGCACTTCGAGGGCGGCAACGCCTTGTCGGACTTCCGTCGTCGCGCGCTGCTGCAGCGGCTGCGTGGTGCCAGCCCCCGCATCGCCGGCGTGCAGGCGCGCCATGTGCACTGGGTCTGGACCGACACGCCGCCGTCGGCTGCTGAGCGAGACAAGCTCGCCGCGCTGCTGAGTTACGGCGCTGCCGCGGCCGATGCCGCCGACGCTTCGAGCGACGCTGCGCTGGTGCTGGTGATGCCGCGACTGGGCACCGTC
Source organism: Burkholderiales bacterium (assembly GCA_037442725.1). Classification (GTDB taxonomy): domain Bacteria; phylum Pseudomonadota; class Gammaproteobacteria; order Burkholderiales; family Burkholderiaceae_C; genus Pseudaquabacterium. Next base: position 10,372 of record JBBIPS010000043.1, read on the forward strand.
TCGCCGTGGGCCAGCAAGGCCACCGACATTGCACGCAACTGCGGCTTGGGCGTCGCCGCCGGCGGCCCGTCAGCACCCGGGCTGGTGCTGCACCGCATCGAGCGCGTCACCGAGTACCGCTTGCGCCTCGAACGCGGCCTGCTCCGCGGTGGCAAGCCCTTGACCCCCGACGAACTCGCGGCGTGCGCCGCGCTGCTGCACGACCGCATGACCGAGAGCGTGGCGTTCGAGCGCGACGCGGCGCGCCACCTGTTCGACGCGCGGCCGGCCGAGCCGCTGGTGCATGTCGACGTGCTGGCGCAGGGGCCCGACGCCGGCAAGGCGGCGCTGCGGCGTGCCGACGCCGAGTTCGGCCTGGCGTTGTCCGACGACGAGATCGACTACCTCGTCGATGCCTTCAGGTCGCTCGGGCGCAACCCGAGCGACGTCGAACTGATGATGTTCGCGCAGGCCAACAGCGAGCACTGCCGGCACAAGATCTTCAACGCCGATTTCACGATCGACGGCCAGCGCCAGCCGCTGTCGATGTTCGGCATGATCCGCCGCACCGAGCAGTGCGCCCCGCAGCACAGCATCGTCGCCTACAGCGACAACGCCGCGGTGATGGCAGGCGGCCCGGTCGAGCGCTGGCTGCCGCAGGCTGCGGGCGCAGACGGCGTCGACGTGCCGCGCTACGGCGCGCGCGCCGAGACCGCGCACGTGCTGATGAAGGTCGAGACGCACAACCACCCGACGGCGATCGCACCGTTTGCCGGCGCGGCCACCGGCGCCGGCGGCGAGATCCGCGACGAAGGCGCGACCGGCCGTGGCGCGCGGCCCAAGGCCGGCCTCACCGGCTTCGTCGTCTCGAACCTGCACCTGCCGGGGCTGAGCGAGCGCTGGGAGGCCGACACGATCGGCAGGCCCGACCACATCGCCAGCGCACTGCAGATCATGCTCGACGGGCCGGTGGGCGGCGCGGCGTTCAACAACGAGTTCGGCCGGCCCAACCTGGGCGGCATCTTCCGCGTCTACGAGCAGACCGTGGCCGGCGTGCGGCGCGGCTACCACAAGCCGATCATGATCGCCGGCGGCCTCGGGCAGATCAGCGCCGGGCAGACGCACAAGCTGCCGTTCGCCGCCGGCACGCTGCTGGTGCAGCTCGGCGGGCCGGGCATGCGCATCGGCATGGGCGGCGGCGCGGCCAGTTCGATGGCCGCCGGCGCCAACAGCGCGGCGCTCGACTTCGACTCGGTGCAGCGCGGCAACCCCGAGATGCAGCGTCGCGCGCAGGAGGTCATCAACCGCTGCTGGGCACTCGACGCGGACAACCCGGTGCTGGCGATCCACGACGTCGGCGCCGGCGGCATCAGCAACGCCTTCCCCGAGCTGGTCGACGGTGCCGGACGTGGCGCGCGCTTCGACCTGCGCCGCGTCCCGCTCGAAGAGAGCGGGCTGGCGCCGAAGGAGGTCTGGTGCAACGAGAGCCAGGAGCGCTACACGCTGGCCATCGATCCGGCACGGCTGCCGTTGTTCGAGCAGGTGTGCCGGCGCGAGCGCTGCCCGTGCGCCGTCGTCGGCGTGGCCACCGACGAGCGCGAGCTGGTGCTCGAGGACGGCCCCGGCGGCGAGCGCGTGATCGACATGCCGATGGACGTGCTGCTCGGCAAGCCGCCCAGGATGCATCGCGACGTGCAGCGCGTGGCGCGCGACGAGAAGCCGCTCGACCTCACCGGGGTCGGGCTCGACGAGGTCTGCTTCTCGGTGCTGCGCCACCCGACCGTGGCGAGCAAGCGCTTCCTGATCACGATCGGCGACCGCACCGTGGGGGGTCTCAGCCACCGCGACCCGATGGTCGGCCCGTGGCAGGTGCCGGTGGCCGACTGCGCAGTGACGCTGGCCGACTACGCCGGGCTGCGCGGTGAGGCGATGGCGCTGGGCGAGCGCACGCCGCTTGCCGCGCTCGACGCGCCGGCGTCGGGCCGCATGGCGGTGGGCGAGGCGATCACCAATCTGCTGGCCGCGCCGATCGAGCTGGCACGCGTCAAGCTCAGCGCCAACTGGATGGCCGCCTGCGGCGAGCCGGGCGAGGATGCGGCGCTGTACGACACCGTGCGCGCGGTCGCAATCGAGCTGTGCCCGGCGCTGGGCATCGGCATCCCGGTCGGCAAGGACAGCCTGTCGATGCGCACGCGCTGGACCGATGACGGACGGACCCGGCAGGTCAGCGCGCCGGTCAGCCTGGTCGTCACCGCGTTCGCGACGCTGGCTGACGTGCGCGGCTCGCTCACGCCGCAACTGCAGCCGGGCGCGACGAGCCTGATCCTCGTCGACCTCGGCGCCGGGCGCATGCGCATGGCCGGATCGATGCTGGCGCAGGTGCTGGGTCAGTACGGCAGCCTCGAGCGTGACGGCGTGCCCGACCTCGACGAGGCGGCGCGGCTGGTGGCGCTGGTCGCCGCGATCAACACGCTGCGTGCGGCCGGCGTGCTGCTGGCCTACCACGACCGCAGCGACGGCGGCTTGTGGGCAACCGTCTGCGAGATGGCCTTTGCCGGGCGCCAGGGCGTGAGCCTGAACGTCGACCTGCTGGTCACCGAGGGCGACGGCATCAGCGACAGCCGTGCCGACGCGGGCGACGCCAAGAACTGGGCCGGCCAGGTCGGCGAGCGGCGCAACGAGCTGACGCTGCGCGCGCTGTTCAACGAGGAGCTCGGTGCGGTGATCCAGGTGCCGCGCGCGCAGCGCGACGCCGCGCTCGCGGTGTTGCGCGAGCACGGCCTGGGCAAGCACAGCCACGTCATCGGTGCGACGCAGGAGCGCCCCACCGTCGACGTCTGGCGCGACGCCAGGCGCCAGTTCAGCGCCCCCCTGGGTGCGCTGCAGCAGGCCTGGGACGAGGTCAGCTGGCGCATCGCGCGGTTGCGCGACAACCCGGACTGCGCCGACAGCGAGCACGCCGCCATCGCCGCCGCGGACGACCCCGGGCTGCACCTGGCGCCGAGCTTCGACGCCGGCGCGGACAGCGCGGCGCCTTACGTCAATGTGACGCGGCCACGCATCGCCATCCTGCGCGAGCAGGGCGTGAACTCGCAGGTCGAGATGAGCTACGCCTTCGACCGTGCCGGCTTCGACACCTTCGACGTGCACATGACCGACCTGCAGTCCGGGCGTGCCGGGCTGCAGCGGTTCCAGGGCCTGGTCGCATGCGGCGGCTTCAGCTACGGCGACACGCTCGGCGCCGGCGAGGGCTGGGCGCGCTCGATCGTCTTCAACCCGGCGCTGGCCGAGCAGTTCGCGGCCTTCTTCGCGCGCACCGACAGCTTCGCGCTCGGCGTCTGCAACGGCTGCCAGATGCTGGCCGCGCTCGGCAACCTGATTCCGGGCTCCGAGCACTGGCCGCGCTTCACGCGCAACCGCAGCGAGCAGTTCGAGGCGCGCCTGAGCCTGGTCGAGGTGCTCGCGAGTCCGTCGATCTTCTTCCACGGCATGGCCGGCAGCCGGCTGCCGATCGCGGTGGCACACGGCGAGGGCTACGCCGACTTCGCGCAGCGCGGCGACGCCTCACAGGTGCGCGCGGCGCTGCGCTTCGTCGACGCGCACGGCCGGCCGACCGAGGCCTACCCGGCCAACCCCAACGGCAGCCCCGGCGGCCTGACAGGCGTGACCACCGCCGACGGCCGCTTCACGGCGCTGATGCCGCACCCCGAGCGCGTCGTGCGTCACGCGCAG
>JBBIPS010000044.1:0-13884 GCA_037442725.1 Burkholderiales bacterium
GGTAGGGCCGTCGGGGTTGCCCGGCACCGATCGGGGTCGTGCTAAAAACGTGGGCCGCCGCGCCTTGCGGGCGCGCACCGCGGCAGTCCGAGCCGAGTCAGGAGTTCGTAAGAGCCCTGGCCTAAGGTGGAGGAGCGGAGTCGAGCTTAACCAACCAGGAGACAAGAATGGGCGTTGACGAAGGTTCCCACGCGTTGAAGGTTTATCCGCCGCTGCCGGAGGCGGTCAAGGCCGCCTGTGTGTCGGGCATGCAGGCCTACCTCGCGTTGGTCAAGGAGGCCGAGACCGATTACGAGGGCTACTGGGCCCGCCTGGCGCGCGAACTCGTGACCTGGAAGACACCGTTCACCAAGGTGCTCGACCGCAGCAACGCGCCGTTCTTCAAGTGGTTCGAGGACGGCACGCTCAACGTCTCGTACAACTGCCTGGATCGCAACGTCGAGCGCGGCCTGGGCGACAAGGTCGCGATCATCTTCGAGGCCGACGACGGCAAGGTCACCAAGGCGACCTACAAGGACCTGCTCGAGCGCACCTGCCGCATGGCCAACGTGCTCAAGTCGCGCGGCGTCAGGAAGGGCGACCGCGTCGTCATCTACATGTCGATGAGCATCGAGGGCGTGGTGGCGATGCAGGCGTGTGCCCGCATCGGCGCGATCCACTCGGTGGTATTCGGCGGGTTCTCGGCGCAGTCGGTGCGCGACCGTGTGCAGGATGCCGGCGCCGTGATGGTGATCACCGCCGACGAGCAATGGCGCGGCGGCAAGCACCTGCCGCTGAAGTCGATCGTCGACGATGCCATCGCACTCGGCGGTTGCGAATCGGTCAAGAGCGTGATCGTGTACAAGCGTACCGGGGGCAAGATCGCCTGGGAGCCGGCGCGCGACGTCTGGCTGCACGAGGCACTGGCCATCCAGAGCGCCAGCTGTGAGCCCGAATGGGTGGGCGCCGAGCATCCGCTGTTCCTGCTCTACACCTCGGGCTCGACCGGCAAGCCCAAGGGCGTGCAGCACTCCACCGGCGGCTATCTGGTGTACGCCGCGGTGACGATGAAGTGGACCTTCGACCTCAAGCCCGAGGATGTCTTCTGGTGCACCGCAGACATCGGCTGGGTCACCGGACACACCTACATCACCTACGGCCCGCTGGCCCTGGGCGGCACCGAAATGGTCTTCGAGGGCATACCGACCTATCCCGACGCCGGCCGCTTCTGGAAGGTGATCCAGGACCACAAGGTCAACATCTTCTACACCGCGCCGACCGCGATCCGCTCGCTCATCAAGGCGGCCGAAGCCAATGCCGCCGTGCATCCCGCGAGCTACGACCTGTCCAGCCTGCGCATCCTCGGCACGGTCGGCGAGCCGATCAACCCGGCCGCCTGGGAGTGGTACTACAAGCACGTCGGCGGAGGTCGCTGCCCGATCGTCGACACCTTCTGGCAGACCGAGACCGGCGGCCACATGATCACACCGCTGCCTGGCGCCACACCGATGGTGCCCGGTTCGTGCACGCTGCCGTTTCCAGGCATCCAGGCCGCCGTGGTCGACGAAACCGGCAAGGAACTGCCCTGGGGCCAGGGCGGCATCCTGGTCATCAAGCAGCCCTGGCCCGGCATGATCCGCACCATCTGGGGCGACCCCGAGCGCTATCGCAAGAGCTACTACCCCGAGGACTTCAAGGGCAGGTACTACCTGGCAGGCGATGGCGCGATCCGCGACGCCAGTACCGGTTACTTCACCATCACCGGCCGCATCGACGACGTCCTCAACGTCAGCGGCCATCGCATGGGTACGATGGAAATCGAGTCGGCGCTGGTGTCGAACACCGCGCTGGTGGCCGAAGCGGCCGTGGTGGGGCGGCCGGACGAAACCACCGGTGAGGCGATCTGCGCCTTCGTCGTGCTCAAGCGGGCGCGGCCCACCGGCGAAGAGGCCAAGCGCATCGCCAAGGAATTGCGCGACTGGGTCGGCAAGGAGATCGGCCCGATCGCCAAGCCCAAGGACATCCGCTTCGGCGACAACCTGCCCAAGACCCGCTCGGGCAAGATCATGCGCCGGCTGCTGCGTTCGATCGCCAAGGGCGAGGCCATCAAGCAGGACACCTCGACGCTCGAGAACCCGGCGATCCTGGCGCAGTTGTCGGAGAACAACTGAGCCGGGTTGGGGCCCGGTCATATCGCGCAGCGATGTGAGCGGGCACCAGAACCTTTTCATCCTGGCGCAGTTGTCGACAGAACAACTGAGCCGGGTCGGGGCCCGGTCATATCGCGCAGCGTTGTGAGCGGGCACCAGAACTCTGTCTGGCGCAGTTGTCGACAGAACTGTCGGACCAGGCGCGAGCGCCGAGGGGCCGACGTGCGGCGACGCACAGCAAAAGGCCCCGCCGTGCGGGGCCTTCTCTCGATTGGCAAATGGGGCGGCTTACTTCAGCGAGAGCACCCAGTCCACGAGCTGCTTTGCCTCCGCGGCGTTGACGGTCGCATTCGCCGGCATCGGGATCTGGCCCCAGACGCCGACCCCACCCTTCATGACCTTTTCGGCGAGCTTGGCAGCCGCGTCCTTTTGTCCGGCGTACTTCTTCGCCACATCCTTGTAGGCCGGGCCGACGAGCTTCTTGTCGACCGTGTGGCAGGCCAGGCAGTTCTTGGCCTTGGCCAGGTCGGCATTGGCAAAGGCGGGACCGGCGACCAGGGCGGCGACGGCGGCGATGAGCGCGAACTTCTTCATGATTTCCTTTCGGGTTTGGGGGTCGGGAGTTCGTCGAGCGACGGTGTACAGTTTCCGTAACGAATTCTAGCCGCGCCGGTTGACGCGGCCCTTGCTCTACTGAGCCAAGTCGACCCAAGGGTGCAGCGATGTGGTTTGTGGCGATCGGCGCGGTTCTGGTGCTGTTCAAGCTCGTCGGCTGGGGCGCGGTGGCCCTCTGGTCCTGGTGGTGGGTGCTGGCGCCGTTCGCACTGGCGGCGTTGTGGTGGACCTTTTCGGACGCCAGCGGCCTTACACGGCGCAAGGCCGCCGCGAAGGAGGACCAGCGCGTCGAGAAGCGGCGCCAGCGTCACTTCGAGGCGATGGGACTGGGCACGCACCCGCGCTCCGGTCCCAGGCGACCGCCTGTCGATCAGGATCCACCGCCCTGATCCACGCGCCGCGCCGACGCGCGATCCGGCGCCTACTCGAACCTGTCGAGCACCGCGCCGAAGCTGGCGCTCGACGCGTTGTGGGCAAACTTGGCCATCACACCGCGCGTGTAGCGCGGCGCCGGCTTGACCCAGGCCGCGCGCCGGCGCGCCAGTTCATCGGCGCCGACGTTGAGTTGCAGCAGCAAGCGGTGCGCGTCGATGGTGATCGAGTCCCCCTCGTGCACCAGCGCGATCGCGCCACCGTCGAAGGCTTCCGGGGCGACGTGGCCGACCACCATGCCCCAGGTGCCGCCCGAGAAGCGACCGTCGGTGACGAGGCCGACCGATTCGCCCAGGCCCTGCCCGATCAGCGCGCCGGTGGGCGCGAGCATCTCGGGCATGCCGGGGCCGCCCTTGGGTCCGAGGTAGCGCAATACCATGACGTCGCCGGCCTTGATCCGGTTGGCCATGATCGCCGCGAGTGCCGACTGTTCGTCCTCGAAGACCCGCGCCGGGCCGGTCATCACCGGGTTCTTCAGCCCGGTGATCTTGGCCACACAGCCGTCCGGAGCGAGATTGCCGCGCAGGATCGCCAGGTGCCCCTGCGCGTACATCGGGTGGTCGATCGGGCGGATCACAGACTGGTCGGCGCGCGCCGCGGCGGGGATCGCCGTCAGGTTCTCGGCCACGGTCTTTCCGGTGATCGTGATGCAGTCGCCGTGCAGCAACCCGGCCTCGAGCAGGATCTTCATCACCTGCGGGATGCCACCGGCGTGGTGCAGGTCGATCGCCAGGTACTTGCCGCTCGGCTTGAGGTCGCACAGCACCGGCACCTTGCGGCGCACGCGCTCGAAGTCGTCGATGTTCCAGTCGACGCCCGCGGCGTGCGCGATGGCCAGGAAGTGCAGCACGGCATTGGTCGAACCACCGATGGCCATGACGACCGCGATTGCGTTCTCGATGCTCTTGCGCGTGACGATGTCGCGCGGCTTCAGGTCGGCCTTGACGGCCTCGACCAGCACCTGCGCGGCGCGCCGGGTCAGGGCGATGATCTCGTCTTCGACGTTGGCCATCGTCGATGCGTAGGGCAGGCTCACGCCCAGCGCCTCGAACGCCGAGCTCATCGTGTTGGCGGTGTACATGCCGCCGCACGACCCGCTGCCGGGGATGGCGCGGCGCTCGATCTGGCAGAAATCCTCCTCGCTCATGTGGCCGGCGGAGAACTGGCCGACGGCCTCGAAGACGCTGACGATGTTCAGGTCCTGTCCCTTGTAGTGTCCGGGCAGGATGGTGCCGCCGTACAGGTAGAGCGCCGGCACGTTGGCACGCAGCATGCCCATCAGCCCGCCGGGCATGTTCTTGTCGCAGCCGCCGATGACCAGCACGCCGTCCATCCACTGGCCGCCGACGCAGGTCTCGACGCAATCCGAGATCACCTCGCGCGAGACCAGGCTGTACTTCATGCCTTCGGTGCCCATCGACATGCCGTCGGAGATCGTCGGCGTGCCGAAGAGCTGCGGATTCGCGCCGGCGGCCTTCAGCCCGGCCACTGCCGCGTCGGCCAGCCGCTGCAGCCCCGAGTTGCACGGCGTGATCGTCGAGTGACCGTTGGCCACGCCGATCATCGGCTTGCCGAAGTCGGCCTCGGTGTACCCCATGCCGTAGTACATGGATCGATTCGGCGCCCGGGCCGGGCCTTCGGTGATGTTCCTGGATCGGCGGTTGATGCTCATGGCGGCGTGGTCCTCGCTGGCGACGGTGTGTCGGCAGTATGGGCGAGCTCACAATGGGCGTCCAATCTATTTCTGGCGGTCGTTTGATTCGCCCGGCATATCAGTGATCGAGCTTCGCCGATGGCGCCAGTTCGTCGTGCTGGCCGAGGAACTGCACTTCGGTCGCGCCGCCGCCTGCCTGCATATGACGCAGCCGCCGCTGACGCAGGCGATCCAGGGGCTCGAGCACCGGCTCGGCGTGGCGCTGTTCGCGCGCAGCCGACGCGCGGTGGCGCTGACGCCGGCCGGTGCCGCGCTGCTGCCAGCGGTGCGGCGATTGCTGGCGGCCGCCGGCGAGTTGCCGCAAGTGGCGCAGGCCGCGGCGGCGGGCCTGTCCGGGCTGTTGCGGCTGGCTTTCGTCTCGAGCATCGCCTACGGTCCGTTGCCCGAGTGGCTGCGGAGTTTTCGCGCGGCCCATCCCGAGGTCGCGCTGCAGTTGCGCGAGGCGACGCTCGACGTGCAGCTCGAGGCCTTCGAGGCCGGCGAGATCGACGCCGGATTCGTGCTGCATGCGCCCGGCGCGGCACCGTCGGGGTTCGCCACCTGGCGTGCGTTGCGCGAGCCGCTGGTGATGGCGCTGCCGCAAAGCCATGCGGCGGCGGTGCGTCGCACGCTGCGTTTCGCCGCCATTGCGCCCGAGCCGCTGGTGATCTTCCCGCGCCGCATCGCGCCCTCGCTCTACGACGCGCTGCTGGCGTTCTACCGCGCGCGCGGCGTCACGCCGCGCATCGAGCAGGAGGCGATCCAGATGCAGACCATCGTCAACCTGGTCAGCGCCGGCATGGGCCTGGCGTGGGTCCCGGAGTCGGTGACGCGATTGCAGCGTCCGGGCGTGATCTACCGCGCCCTGGCCGACGCCGCCCTGCAGTGCGAGACCAGCCTGCTGTGGCGCGATCCGGCGCCGCCGGTGGTCGCGCGATTTGTCGCCCACGTGGTGGCACCGCTTGCCACGCGTGGCGCCGTGCGCCGTGACACCCCGCGCGTCGCGCCCGCAGCGTCACCGCTGCGCGCCGCGCGGCCAGGGCGACAATCCGGCAGTCGTCGCTAGGCGGCGCCGCCCCCGCAGCGCGTCGAGACGATGACGTCTCGGCGTCGCACGCGGATGCAGAGGCCTGGCGTCGCACCTCCCGAACCCTGGCTTGGAGACCATCGATGCTCATGCACCCACAGTTCAACCCGGTCGCGCTGGCGCTCGGGCCGCTGCAGATTCATTGGTACGGTCTGACCTACCTGGCCGGTTTCGGCCTGTTCCTGTGGCTGGCGTCGATGCGCTCGCGCCAGCCCTGGTTCGCCGACGCCGGATGGAGCCGGCGCGACGTCGAGGACCTGCTGTTCTGGGGTGTGCTCGGCGTGGTGCTCGGCGGCCGGCTCGGCTACGTGCTGTTCTACAAGCCGGGCTACTACGCCGCCAGTCCGCTCGAGATCTTCGCGGTCTGGAGGGGCGGCATGTCGTTTCATGGCGGCATGCTCGGGGTGATCGTGGCGATGGTCGCCTACGCGCGCAGCCGACGCCGGCCGTGGCTCGAGGTGACCGACCTGGTCGCCCCGTGCGTGCCGACCGGCCTGGCCGCAGGTCGCATCGGCAACTTCATCAACGGCGAGTTGTGGGGGCGGCCGGCCGACCCGTCGTTGCCGTGGGCGATGGTCTTCCCGCAGTCCGGCAGCGACGTGCCACGCCATCCGTCGCAGATCTACCAGTTCGCGCTCGAAGGCCTGCTGCTGTTCGTGCTGCTCTGGATCTATGCACGCAAGCCGCGCGCGACCGGACAGGTGTCGGGCGCGTTCCTGGTCGGCTACGGTGTGCTGCGCTTCACTGCCGAGCATTTCCGTGAGCCCGACGCGTTCCTCGGCCTGCTGGCGCTGGACATGAGCATGGGCCAGTGGCTTTCGGTGCCGATGGTCGTTGCCGGCGCCGCGCTCTGGTGGTGGGCGAGCCGGCGGAGCGCAGCGCCGAGCGCACCGGCGCGGCAGATAGGATGAGCGACATGCGACAGGTCTTCCTCGACACCGAGACCACCGGACTGAACCCTGAGAGCGGCGACCGCATCGTCGAGATCGGCTGCATCGAGATGGTCAACCGCCGGCTGACCGGTGCGCGGCGGCACTTCTACCTCAACCCCGAGCGCAAGGGCAGCGAGGAAGCCACCAAGGTGCACGGGCTGACCGACGCTTTCCTGGCCGACAAGCCGCTGTTTGAGGCGGTGGCCGACGACCTGCTGGGCTTTCTCGCCGGCGCCGAGATCATCATCCACAACGCGGGCTTCGACGTCGGCTTCCTCAACGCCGAACTCAAGCGCCTCGGCCGTGCACCGTTGCATACCGTGGCCGGCAAGATCACCGACACGCTGCTGATGGCGCGCGAGATGTTCCCCGGCAAGGCCAACTCGCTCGACGCGCTGTGTCGGCGCCTGGAGGTCGACAACACGCAGCGCACGCTGCACGGCGCGCTGCTCGACGCCGGGCTGCTGGCCGAGGTCTATATCCGCCTGACGCGGGGCCAGGGCTCGCTGGTGATCCAGGCCGAAGCCGAGTCGCAGGTCGGTGCGGCTGCACAGGCGCGCGATCTGTCGACGATCGACCTGCCGGTGCTGATGCCCTGCGCCGATGAACTCGCCGCGCACGACCGCGTGCTGGCCGAACTCGACAAGGCCAGCGGCGGCGCGACGCTGTGGCGCAGCGCTATGGCATAATTTTTCGCTTGTCGCCGGCAGCGGTGGCATCCGCAAACCCGGGCGGTTAGCTCAGCGGTAGAGCACTGCCTTCACACGGCAGGGGTCGCAGGTTCGAACCCTGCACCGCCCACCACGCCGGGGCCAGCCTGACCGCGGTTCGCACAGCCAATGCGGGCCGCAGCGATGGTCCGGCTTCCAACCCGCGCCGTGCCAGCCGATGCCCGACAAGCTCACTCCGCAGCAGACTGCCGTCGCCGTGCGCGACGCAATGGCAGCCAATGACAAGGTGCTCCGCACGCTCGGCATCGAGGTCGGTGCCGTCGGTGCCGGCTCGGCGGCGGCGACGATGGTGGTGCGCGCCGACATGCTCAACGGATTCGCGATCCTGCACGGCGGGCTGCTCGCGACGCTGGCCGACGCCGCGTTCGCCTACGCCTGCAATTCCAGCGATGAGTTGACCGTGGCTTCCGGTTTCGCGATCGACCTGCTGGCACCCGCGCAACTGGACGACGTGCTGACCGCGGTGGCGCACGAGGTCAGCAGGTCGGGGCGCACCGGCGTCTACGACGTCGAGGTGCGCAATCAGCGCGACGAGCGGGTCGCAGTGTTTCGCGGTCGCTCGCACACCCTGCAGGGTCGCCGGGTGATCGGTGCCTTGCCGTTGCGGCGCGGCATCTGATCCGGCTGCACCGCCCGCTGCGGCGGCTGGCCGCCGCCCTCGGGTGCGCCGGCGTCAGGGCGGTGAGTCTGGCGGCAGCGTGGCCACCGTCGCAGCTCACCAGGGCGAACGCTCCATCCCGGTGACGCGGCGATACCACTCATGGAAGTGCTGCATACCGTCCTCGAGCGGGCTCTGGTAGGGCCCGAACTCGTCGTCGCCGCGCTGCTGCAGCGCCTTGCGGCCGGCGTCCATGCGCAGCGCAATCTCGTCGTCCTCGACGCAGGTCTCCATGTAGGCAGCCTGCTGGGCCTCGACGAACTCGCGCTCGAAGGCTGCCACTTCCTCGGGGTAGAAGAACTCGACCACGTTGAGCGTGTGCTGGGGCCCCTTCGGGTACAGGGTCGAGACCACCAGCACGTGCGGATACCACTCGATCATGATGTTCGGGTAGCACGTCAGCCAGATCGCGCCTTGTCGCGGCGCCTGGCCGCCGCCAAGCTCGAGCACGGCGGCGTGCCAGCGTCGGTAGGCCGTCGAGCCGGGCCTGCGCAGGCCGTCGTTGATGCCCACCGTCTGCACCGAGTGACGAGGGCCGAACTCCCAGCGCAGGTCGTCGCAGGTGACGAAGTGGCCCAGCCCGGGGTGGAACGGGCCGACGTGGTAGTCCTCCAGGTAGACCTCGATGAAGGTCTTCCAGTTGTAGTTGCACTCGTGCGTTTGCACCTTGTCGAGCACGTAGCCGGCAAAGTCGAACTCGGCCCGCGCAGCCACGGGCCCCAGGTCGCAGGCGACATCGCGGCCGTTGTCCTCGAACACCATGCCGTTCCACACCGTGGTCGGGAAGCTGTTCAGGTGCAGGCACGGGTCGCGATCGAAGTGCGGCGCGCCGAGCAGGCGGCCGTGCAGGTCGTAGGTCCAGCGATGCAGCGGACAGACGATGTTCGAGCGCGTGTTGCCGCGGCCGCGCAGCATCAACGCCTGGCGGTGCCGGCAGACGTTCGAGACCAGTTCGATGCCATCCGGCGTATGCAGCAGCGCGCGGCCCTCGTCCTCCTGCGGCAAGGCGCGGTAGTCACCCACCTCGGGCAGCGCCAGTGCGTGCCCCAGGTAGCGCGGCGCAGGCTCGAAGACGAGCTCCAGCTCGCGACGGAACACGGCGTCGGCGAAATAGCTGTTGACGGAAAGCTGCGAGTGCGTTGCGTGCCGAGGGCTCGCGTTGCCGCGCGCAAGAGCTTCGAGACGGCTGCTCAGGTCCGACATGATCCCCAGGATCTCCTGCCAAGGATGTCACAACCCCCCACCCGGTGGCCCCGCGGATGGGTCTGCAATGATGAACGGCCACCCTTGCTGGATGGCCGACAGGGTGGCAGTGTACCTGTGGCCATCACAGGTGCCCCTGCGGCAACGACTAAAATCGCCCCTTGTCCCGCCGCCTGACCTCCTTGATGACCGCAGAGCCTTCGACCGACGCCGAACCGCCACGCTACGAGGAGGCGCTGGCCGAACTCGAGCGGCTGGTGCAGGCCATGGAGAGCGGACAGATGCCGCTCGACGAGTTGCTCGACAGCTATCGACGTGGTGCGCAACTGCTCGAGGTGTGCCGCAGCCGGCTGCGGGCGGTGGAAGACCAGGTCAAGGTGCTCGAGGCCGACGGGCTCACGGACTGGAGCGCGGCATGACACAGGCCGCCTTCTTCGAGGCCTGGATGCACGACGAGTTGCAACGCGTCGAGCGCGCGCTCGAGAACTGGGTCCACGCGGATGCGCCCGCCGGGCTGGGCGAGGCGATGCGCTACGGCGTGCTCGACGGTGGCAAGCGGCTGCGGCCGCTGCTGGTGCGCGCGGCGAGCATGGCGGTGCAGGGCTCGGCTGCAGCCGCGCTGCGCGCGGCAGTGGCGGTGGAGCTGATCCACGCCTACTCGCTGATCCACGACGACATGCCGTGCATGGACAACGACGTGCTGCGTCGTGGCAAGCCGACCGTGCATGTGCGCGTCGGCGAGGCCGCCGCGATGCTCGCCGGCGATGCGATGCAGGCGCTGGCGTTCGAGGTGCTGACGCCCGAACCGCCCGACGACGAAGGCCTGCCCCCGGTGCTGCAGGCGCGGCTGTGTTCGCTGCTGGCGCGCGCGGCCGGCCACGCCGGCATGGCCGGTGGCCAGGCGATCGACCTGGCCAGCATCGGCAAGCCGCTCGACGAAACGGCGCTGCGCGACATGCATCGGCGCAAGACCGGTGCGCTGCTGCGGGCCAGCGTGCTGATGGGGGCGGCCACCGGCAGCCCGGGCGCGGCCGTCTGGTCGGCGCTCGCGGACTATGGCGCCGCGCTCGGCTTGGCGTTCCAGGTGGTCGACGACATCCTCGACGTGACGCAGGGCTCGGACAAGCTGGGCAAGACCGCGGGGAAGGACCGGTTCGACAACAAGCCCACCTACGTGAGTGTGCTCGGACTGGAGGCGGCGCGCTCCGAGGCCGATGCCTTGCACGGCACCGCGCTGGCCGCGCTCGAGCGCGGCGGGCTGCAAGGCAATGCTCATCTGCGCCTGTTGGCCGACCTGGTGGTCGACCGCGAAAGCTGACCTTGCCGACAAGTTCCGCACTGCTCGATTCGATCGCCAGTCCGGCCGACCTGCGACGCCTGTCGCGCACCGAGTTGCGCGCGCTGGCCAAGGACCTGCGCAGCTTCCTGATCAGCAGCGTCAGCAAGACCGGCGGCCATCTGTCGTCCAACCTCGGCACGGTCGAGCTCGCGATCGCGCTGCACTACGTATTCGACACGCCGCATGACCGCATCGTCTGGGATGTCGGCCACCAGACCTACGCGCACAAGGTGTTGACGGGGCGCCGCGAGCGCATGGCGAGCCTGCGCCAGCTCGGCGGCATCTCGGGCTTCCCGCGCCGCGACGAGAGCGAGTACGACGCCTTCGGCACGGCGCACGCCTCGACGTCGATCTCGGCCGCGCTCGGCATCGCCCATGCGGCCAAGCTCAAGGGCGAACAGCGGCGCGCGGTGGCGGTGATCGGCGACGGCGCATTGAGCGGCGGCATGGCCTTCGAGGCGCTGAACAACGCCGGTTCGCCGCACGGCGTCGGGCCGGCCGACATGCTCGTCATCCTCAACGACAACGACATGTCGATCTCGCCGCCGGTGGGCGCGCTGAACAAGCACCTGGCACGGCTGATGAGCGGCCGGTTCTACAGCGCGGCGCGCGAGGGCGCCAAGAGCGTGCTCAAGAACACGCCGCTGTACGAACTGGCGCGCCGCTTCGAGGAGCACACCAAGGGCATGATGGTGCCGGGCACGATCTTCGAGGAATTCGGCTTCACCTACGTCGGGCCGATCGACGGTCACGACCTCGACGCGCTGATCCCGACGCTGGAGAACCTGCGCGACCGGCCGGGCCCGCAGTTCCTGCACGTCGTCACCAAGAAGGGCTATGGCTACGAGCTGGCCGAGGCCGACCCGGTGAATTACCACGGCCCGGGCAAGTTCGACCCGGCGGTGGGACTGCAGCAACCCGCGACGCAGGCCAGGACGACCTTCACGCAGGTGTTCAGCCAATGGCTGTGCGACATGGCCGCCGCCGACGAGCGGCTGGTCGGCATCACGCCGGCGATGCGCGAGGGTTCGGGGCTGGTCGACTTCCAGCAACGCTTCCCCGAGCGCTACCACGATGTCGGCATCGCGGAGCAGCATGCGGTGACGTTCGCCGCCGGGCTGGCGTGTGAGGGCTTGAAGCCGGTGGTGGCGATCTACTCCACCTTCCTGCAGCGCGCGTTCGACCAGATGATCCACGATGTCGCCTTGCAGAACCTGCCGGTGGTGTTCGCACTCGACCGCGCCGGCATCGTCGGGGCCGATGGTCCGACCCACGCCGGTGCCTATGACATCGCCTTCATCCGTTGCATCCCGAACATGAGCCTGCTCGTCCCGTCGGACGAGGACGAGTGCCGGCGGGCGTTGACGACGGCGTACCGGCAGGATCGCCCGGTGGCCGTGCGTTATCCGCGCGGTACCGGCGTCGGCAAGGCCGTCGAGGCGGCGTGGACGGAACTGCCCTGGGGACGCGGCGAACTCAGGCGCGAGTCCGGCCTGGCGGCGGGCCAGGGGCGCCGCATCGCGCTGCTGGCCTTCGGCACCGTGCTGCATGCCGCGCTGGCCGCGGCCGCCAGGCTCGATGCGACGGTCGCCAACATGCGCTTCGTCAAGCCGCTGGATGCCGCGCTCGTGCTCGAGCTGGCGCGCCATCATGACGCGCTGGTGACGATCGAGGAGGGTTGCATCGCCGGCGGCGCCGGCAGCGCGGTGGCCGAGACGCTGAACGCGGCCGGCCTGACCTTGCCGGTGCTGCAACTCGGCCTGCCCGACGAGTTCATCCAGCATGGCGACCCGGTGCGCCTGCTCGCTCTGGTCGGACTCGATGCCGCCGGCATCGAGCAGGCGGTGCGCAAGCGCTTCGGCGCTCACCTTTCGCTGGTCGCGCCGGCGCTGCGGCCCGCGGTCAACGATTGAGTCCACGGCGCCAAGCCCCAGCCTCGGCGCGAAACCCGGATCGGTGCCATGCTTCGAGTCCAGCCACCCTTGCTCCGAGCGCTGGCGGCGTTGCCCTCCGGTGCCAAACTGCGCCGGAGCGCGGCAGCCGCGTGCCGACCGCCAGAATGAACAACCTGACCGACGCCCTGCATATTCCAGACACCCAGAGCGGGCGCGATGAGCGTCACCTGGTGATCCAGCGCGTCGGCGTGAAGGATGTGCGCTGGCCGCTGACGCTGCGCGTGGCCGGCAAGCCGCAGCAGACGATCGCGCAGTGGAGCCTGGACGTGGCGCTGCCGGCGCACAGGAAGGGCACGCACATGTCGCGCTTCGTGTCCTGGCTCGACGGCCTGGACGCGCCGCTCGATGCGCCGGCATTGCGCACGCAGCTTGCGGCCATGCTCGTCAAGCTGGGCGCGGCCGAGGGCCGCATCGAGGTGCGCTTTCCGTTCTTCATCCGCAAGCGCGCGCCGGTGTCGGGCGTGCAGAGCCTGCTCGACTACCAGGGGCGCTGGGTTGCCGAGTCGCGCGGCGGGGCCACCGCGGTCTGGGCCGAAGTCGAGGTACCGGTCAAGAGCCTGTGCCCGTGCTCGAAGGAGATCTCCGACTACGGTGCGCACAACCAGCGCTCGCGGGTGACGATCCGCGTCGAGCTGAACGCGCCGATCGAGTGGCATGAGCTGGTTCGCGTCGCCGAGGAGTGCGCCTCCAGCGAAGTCTGGCCGCTGCTCAAGCGCACCGACGAGAAGTGGGTCACCGAGCACGCCTACGAGAACCCGAAATTCGTCGAGGATCTGGTGCGCGACATCGCGTTGCGGCTGAACGCCGACGCCCGCGTCGGGCGCTACAGCGTCGACATCGAGAACTTCGAGTCGATTCACAACCACAGCGCCTACGCGCGCATAGAGCGCGCCTGAGGCCCGCGCTGCGCGTGGCGCTCGCTGCGCGAGCGGCTGTGGTTGCGGCAGCGGCTCGCATGCCGCGGGCATTCGAGCCGTTGTCACGCCCGGCCGGCGGGCGATGTCCCGTCCCGTGTTGAACGGTGGCCGGTGACGGCTCCTTGGTGGAGATGCTACGCGGCCTTTCGCGTCGAACGCTTGTCGAACTCGGCGGCCTTGGCATCGAGGGTCT
>JBBIPS010000045.1:0-13873 GCA_037442725.1 Burkholderiales bacterium
CATCGACCCCCGTTCCGGGGTAGCGGAGGCGGCGATCTTCGCCTTCCCGTACGGGATCCTCGTGAACAAGCAGGGCGCGCGGTTCGTCGACGAGGCGCGCGGGCCGGTCGACGCCTGGTACGAGCGCGTCACCCGCGACATCCACGGCCAGACCGACGGCATCGCGTGGATGATCCTCGACCAGAAGGGCCTCGCGGTCCCCAACCTCACCGCGGGCATCCGCACCGACCAGGCCGCGATCTCGTCGATCGTGCGCAGGCAGCCCTCGCACCAGCCGCTGCGCGCATCCATGCGACAGACGTCGATGCACGGACTCGGCACCCCCCCGGCCGCCGGATCGCTCATGGCTCGACCACCACGTCGCACACGGGTGCGCCCGTCAGCGCGACGAGCTGTGCCGGCGACAGGCAGAACACGCCGTTGGGGTGGCCGGCGGCGGCCCAGATGGCGCTGAAGCGCTGCAGCTCGCGGTCGATCAGCACGACCGACGGCGTGGCGTGGCCGAGCGGGGCGACGCCGCCGATCGAGAAGCCGGTGCGCTGCTTGACGAAGGCCGCGTCGGCACGCCCGATCGCACCGACGCATGCCGCCACCTTGGCCTCGTCGACGCGGCGGTCGCCCGAGGCCACCACCAGCACCGCCGCGTCGTCGGCGAGGCGACGGAAGATCACGCTCTTGGCGATCTGGCCGACCTGCACCCGCAGTGCGTCGGCCGCCTCCTGGCAGGTGCGCGCCGGGACGTCGAGCCAGCGCGGTGCGTGCGGATGGCCGCGCTCGGCCAGCGCGCGCGCCACACGCTCGAAACCCGCGGGACGCTGCACCGGGCGCGTCGCGGCGACCGGCTGCGCAGAGGCCAGCGTCGACGCCGTCGCGGTACCGCCATCGGATGGCGCGCGGCACGAGCGGGGCCCGGTCATGCGAACACCCTGCCGCGCTTGATCAGCAGCGCCTTGCCGGCGCGCGACACCGGCGCGCGGCCCAGCACGTCCGAGATGAACCCGCCGGCGTCGGCCAGCGCGTCGAGGTCGATGCCCGTGTCGATCCCCATGCCGCGCAGCATGAAGACGACGTCTTCGGTGGCGACGTTGCCGGTCGCGCCCTTGGCGTAAGGGCAACCGCCCAGCCCGGCGACGCTGGTGTCGAACGTGTGGAGGCCCATCTCGAGGCAGGCGTGGATGTTGGCCAGCGCCTGCCCGTAGGTATCGTGGAAGTGGCCGCTGACCTCGGCCAGCGGGAAGTGCTTCAGCGCCCGCGCCATCGCCGCCTGCACCTTGCGCGGGGTGCCGACGCCGATCGTGTCGGCGACGCCGCAGTGCTCGACGCCGATGTCCTTCATCAATCGCACGACATGCTCGACCTCGTCCGCCGAGACCTCGCCCTGGTAGGGGCAGCCCAGCGCGCACGAGATCGCCGCGCGCACCTTCAGGCCCGCCGCGCGCGCCGCAGCGACCACCGGCGCGAAGCGCTCGATGCTCTGTTCGATGCTGCAGTTGATGTTGCGCTGGCTGAAGGCCTGGCTCGCGGCACCGAACACCACCACCTCGTCGGGACGCGTCGCCGCGCCGCCGGCCAGCGCCGCGTGCAGCCCCGTCATGTTGGGCACCAGCACCGAGTGGCGCACGCCGGGCGGGCGCGGGATGGCCGCCATCACCAGCGCGTTGTCGGCCATCTGCGGCACCCACTTCGGGCTGACGTAGCTGGTGACCTCGATCTCCTTCAGCCCGGCCGCCTGCAGCCGGCGCACCAGCTCGACCTTGTCGGCGGTGGACACCGGTGCCGCCTCGTTCTGCAGCCCGTCGCGCGGGCCGACTTCCACCAGGGTGACGCGGGAGGGAAGCCTCATCGCGGGCTCGGCAGTCGGGTGCGCCCGACCGGGCGCGCGGTGAGCTCAGCCCTGCGACAACCGCTGGCGTGACGGCCAGATTCAGCGCTCATGCAATGGGGCCTCCGAAGGCGAGCTGTCAGGTGTCGAATCCGCGCTCATCGGGGCGCGTTGCCAGTGCCGAATATAGCCGGCCCGCCGCGGCACTCACTCGTCGCGCAGCCGCAGCAGTTCGCCGCCCTCGGCGACCTGGTCGCCGGGGGCATAGAGCAGCTCGTCGACGACGCCGTCGCGCGGTGCGGTGAGCGTGTGCTCCATCTTCATCGCCTCGATCACCGCCAGCGGTTGGCCCCGGGTCACGCTCTGGCCGGCACGGACCAGCAGGCCGATCACCTTGCCCGGCATCGGTGCGCTCAGGCGCCCGCCCTCGACGACGCCCTGGCCGGCATGCGCGAGCGCATCGACCTCCTGCACCGTGGCGCTGCCTTCAGGGGCGAAGATCGAAACACGCTCGCCCTGCACGTGCACCGACAGGCGCAGCCTGCGCCCGCCCAGCGTGATGTCGTGCAGCGGCCCGCCAAGCGAACGCGCCTGGTAGGGCCAGCGCTGCGCACCGATCTGCAGCATGAACGCGCCATCGTGCGAGCGCGCCAGCGCCACCGCGTGCGCCGCGCCTGCATGCGCGATGTCGAAGTGCCGCCGTGCGCCGCCGTGCAGGCGCCAGCCGTCGCGCCTGGACCAGGGGTCGGCACCTTCCAGCGCCGCCTCGCGCGCCAGCGCGTGCGCGACGACGCCGGCGGCAACGAGTTCGATCGCCAGCGGTGGCTGCTCGAAGAGCACCGCGCGCTCGCGCTCGATCAGCGTCGTGTCGAGGTCGGCACCGGCGAAGGCGCGCGACGCGACGACGCGGCGCAGGAAGGCGACGTTGGTGTGCGGGCCGACGATCTGCGTCGCGCCCAGCGCCGCGTCGAGGCGGCGCAAGGCCTGCGCGCGGCTGTCGCCCCAGACGATGAGCTTGGCGAGCATCGAGTCGTAGTGCGGGCTGATCGCGTCACCCTCGCGCACGCCGGCATCGACGCGCACCGGCGCCGCGGCGTGCAGCGGCTCGGCATCGGCGTTGCGCGCGAACGCCACGTGCGCCGGCCAGCGCAGCACGTCGAGCGCACCGGTGGCGGGCAGGAACCCGGCGTCGGGGTTCTCGGCGCACACGCGCGCCTCGATCGCGTGGCCATGGATGCGCAGCTCATCCTGTCGCAGCGGCAGCGGCTGGCCGGCGGCGACGCGCAACTGCCACTCGACCAGGTCGACGCCGGTGATCGCCTCGGTGACCGGGTGCTCGACCTGCAGCCGGGTGTTCATCTCCATGAAGTAGAAGCGCAGGTCGCGGCGCGCTGCGGCGGCGCCCGGCTCGCCACACGATGCGTCGACCTCCTCGGCGATGAACTCGACCGTGCCCGCGCCGACATAGCCGACGGCGCGCGCGGCGGCCACCGCGGCGGCACCCATCTCGGCACGCCGTGCTTCGCTCAGCCCCGGCGCGGGCGCTTCCTCGAGCACCTTCTGGTGGCGGCGCTGCACCGAGCAATCGCGCTCGAACAGGTGCACGCAGTGGCCGTGCGTGTCGCCGAAGACCTGGATCTCGATGTGGCGCGGCCGCGTGACGTAGCGCTCGACCAGCACCCGGTCGTCGCCGAAGCTCGATGCCGCCTCGCGCCGGCACGAGGCGAGCGCGGCAGCGAAGTCCGCCGCGGCATCGACGCGCCGCATGCCCTTGCCGCCGCCGCCGGCGCTGGCCTTGATCAGCACCGGGTAGCCGATGCGCTCGGCCTCGGCGGCAAGCAGGCCGGGGTCGTTGTCGTCGCCGTGGTAGCCGGGCACCAACGGCACACCGGCGGCGGCCATCAGCGTCTTGGCGGCGGACTTGGCACCCATCGCGCGCAGTGCCGCCGGCGGCGGGCCGATGAAGACCAGACCGGCATCGGCGCAGGCGGTCGCGAAACCTTCGTTCTCCGACAGGAAACCGTAGCCCGGATGCACGGCTTGCGCGCCGCTGGCCAGCGCGGCCTGGACGATGCGGTCGCCGCGCAGGTAACTGTCGCGCGGCGCCGCGCCACCGATCAGCACCGCCTCGTCGCAGGCCATGACGTGCGGTGCATTGAGGTCGGCCTCGGAATACACCGCGACGGTGCGTATGCCCAGCCGGCGCGCGGTGGCGGCGACGCGGCAGGCGATCTCACCGCGGTTGGCGATCAGGATCTTGTCGAACATCTCAGTCCCCCGAGGTGCGATCGCCTGCACACAACGCGCGTGCCTTGCATCCCGGCGCCGCCGCCGCAAAGTTGCAGCGCGGGTCAGCGCGCCTGGCGATCACGATCTTGTCGAGCATTCGAACTCCATGGCGCCGCCGCACGCGCGCCGAAGCGATCCGGCAGCGAGCCGATCAGGCCGATCAGGAACTTCAACAGGACCAGCGTCAGCACGACCATCGCGACCAGTGCCAGCGCGAGCACGAAGGCGAAAGCCTGCGGTTGGGTCCAGGCCAGCCACAGCATCGCCGGCACCGCGGCATCGCCGAGCAGCGACAGCGCGATGTTGGAGAACGGCTCGGGCGAGGTGTTCACCGCGGCGCGCGCCGTCGCCTTGGCCACGTGGCTGGTGGCCGCCAGGGTACCGCCGAGCAGCGCCGCACCGGTGGTCCACGCGGCGGAGTCGCCGCCGAACGCCGCCGCCGCCAGCACCGCCCCGGCGGGGATGCGCAACAGCGTGTGCAGCACGTCCCACAGCGAATCGACGCCGGGGATCTTGTCGACAAGGAACTCGACCGCCAGCATCAGCCCCGACGCGCCGAGCATCAGCGGGCTCTGCAGGATCTGCAGCCCGTCGGGCAGGCGCACCCAGCCGAGCGCACCGGCCAGTCCGGTGAAGAACAACACCGCGTACAGGCGCAGGCCGCTGGCCCAGCCGAGTGCTGCGGCCAGCGCCAGCAGTTGCGTGCTGTCGAGGCTGCCGGGAAATGCTGCCGGGGTCATCGTTGCTGCAGGATGGTCGACGCCGGTGCGGCGGCGTCACCGCTTCCACGCCGGATCGCGCCGGGCCAGGAACGACTGCACGCCTTCCCTGCCCTCGACGCTGGCGCGGATGTCGGCGATGCGGCGCGCGGTGTCTTCACGCAGTTCGACACCGATCGGTTGACCGGCCAGATCCTGCACCAGGCGCTTGCACGCCCGCACCGCCACCGGGCCGTTGGCACGCAAGGCGTCCACCACGGCCTGCAAGCGGGTGTCCAGCTCGTCGGACGCGCACAGTTCGTGCACCAAGCCCAGGCGCTGGGCCTCGGCGGCACTGAAGCGCTCGGCCGTGACGAAGTAGCGCCGCGCGGCGCGCTCGCCCAGCGCGCGGATGACGTACGGGCCGATCGTGGCGGGCAGCAATCCGAGCCTGGCCTCGCTCAGGCAGAAGCCGGCCTGGTCGCTGGCCAGCAGCACGTCGCACACCGCCGCCAGGCCGACGCCGCCGGCATAGCAGTCGCCATGGATGCGGCCGACCACCGGCACCGGACAGCTGTAGATCGTCCAGAGCATGTCGGCCAGGCTGTCGGCATCCGCCTTGTTCTGCGCCCAGCTGTAGTCGGCCATGGCGCGCATCCAGTTCAGGTCGGCACCGGCGCAGAAGGCCTTGCCATGGCCGGCCAGCAGCACGACACGCAGCTCGGCATCGTCGGCGAAGGCGCGGAAGGCCTGCGTCAGCTCGGCGATCACGCCGTCGTTGAAGGCGTTGCGCACCTCGGGTCGATTGAGCCAGACCTCGGCGACCTGCGGCGAGGGGCGGCGGATATCGAGCGTTGCAGTCATGATCCGGGCGGCTCCGTGGGGTCGCGGTGATACGCGCCGATCGCCTGCGCGGTGCGCCAGGCCGGCGGCGCTTCGAACGGGGCCCGGTACCTGGTGGTATCGATGATGAGGCCGGCCTCGAGACGGAACAGCGAATTGGCGAAGAAGCGCTGCGCGCCATGCGTGACCTCGACCAGGGAATGCACGCGGCCGTCGGCGAACGGATTGACTTCGACGACGCGCAGGGACCCACCCTGCGGATAGAGGGCCTGGACACGGATCACCGCGTCAGCGTCGTCGAAATGCTCGCCCGAGCTGACCCAGTGCAGGGTAGCGGTGTCGTGCAGCAGCGCACGCGCGCCCACCCAGTCGCGCGCTTCGAGTCGCTGCCACAGCGCGCCGACCCGTTCGACGGGATTCATGGGCCTACATCCGGAAGACGCCGAACTTCGCGTCGGGGATCGGCGCGTTGAGCGACGCCGACAGTCCCAGCGCCAGCACGCGGCGCGTGTCGGCAGGGTCGATCACGCCGTCGTCCCACAGCCGGGCGCTGGCGTAGTAGGGGTGGCCCTGGCGCTCGTACTGTGCGCGGATCGGCGCCTTGAACGCCTCCTCCTGCTCTGCGCTCCAGTGTCCGCCGCGACCCTCGATGCCGTCGCGCCGCACCGTGGCGAGCACGCTGGCGGCCTGCTCGCCGCCCATCACCGAGATGCGTGCGTTGGGCCACATCCACAGCAGGCGCGGGCTGTAGGCGCGACCGCACATGCCGTAGTTGCCGGCGCCGAAACTGCCGCCGATGATGACGGTGAACTTGGGCACGTTGGCGCAGGCCACCGCCGTGACCATCTTGGCGCCGGCGCGTGCGATGCCCTCGTTCTCGACCTTGCGCCCGACCATGAAGCCGGTGATGTTCTGCAGGAAGACGAGCGGCACCTTGCGCTGGCAGCACAGCTCGATGAAGTGCGCACCCTTGTTCGCGCTCTCGGAAAACAGGATGCCGTTGTTGGCGACGATGCCCACCGGCAGACCCTCGATGCGCGCGAAGCCACAGACCAGCGTCTGGCCGTAGCGCGACTTGAACTCGTCGAACTCGCTGGCGTCGACGATGCGGGCGATGATCTCGTGCACGTCGTAGGGCTTGCGCGTGTCGGTCGGCACCACGCCGTGCAGTTCGTCGGGCGCGTACCTCGGCGGCCGCGCCGGCTCGAGCGCCAGCGGCGCCGGCTTGATCCGGTTCAGCCGCGTCACCGCCTGGCGCGCCAGCGCCAGCGCGTGCAAGTCGTTCTCGGCCAGGTGGTCGGCCACGCCCGACAGCCGCGTGTGCACGTCGCCACCACCCAGATCTTCGGCGCTGACGACCTCGCCGGTGGCGGCCTTCACCAGCGGCGGGCCGCCGAGGAAGATGGTGCCCTGGTTCTTGACGATGATGGTCTCGTCGCTCATCGCCGGCACGTACGCGCCGCCGGCGGTGCACGAACCCATCACGACCGAGATCTGCGCAATGCCGGCGGCGGACAGGTTGGCCTGGTTGTAGAAGATGCGGCCGAAGTGGTCACGGTCGGGGAAGACCTCGTCCTGCGTCGGCAGGTTGGCGCCGCCCGAGTCGACGAGGTAGACGCACGGCAGCCGGTTCTGCAGCGCGATCTCCTGCGCCCGCAGGTGCTTCTTCACCGTCAGCGGAAAGTAGCTGCCGCCCTTGACCGTGGCGTCGTTGCAGACGATCAGGCACTCGATGCCCGCGATGCGGCCGATGCCGGCGATCAGGCCGGCGCAGGGCGCGGCGTCGCTGCCGTCCGGCTCGGGGTACATGTCGAGCGCGGCCAGCGGTGCGATCTCGAGGAACGGCGTGTCCGGGTCGAGCAGCCGCTCGACGCGATCGCGCGGCGCCAGCTTGCCGCGCGCCAGGTGCTTGGCCCGCGCCGTGGCACCGCCGCCTTCGACGATGCGCGCCAGCGTCGCGTTGAGGTCATCGACGAGCGCGCGCATCGCATGGGCGTTGGCCTTGAATTCCTCGGCGCGCGGGTTGAGTTTGCTTTCCAGGACTGCCATGCAGGCTCCAGCTTGACGGGCGATCGAAGCCACAGCGTAAACCAGCGCGTAGCGGCCAGGCATCGCGACCGGGATTATCGATTGACGTTTACGTAAACGTCAATTAGCGAGCACCACCGGCGTGCCGCCGTGCAGCGCCAGCGTCGGGTGGTCCGCCGTGCACCGTGCCGGCACCGCAGCATCCCCTGTTTGAAGGCCCCGCCCAGGGTCCTGTGTGTGCCGGACGCGACGCTTTGTCCGTATCCTCCGACATCGCACCTCGCGCCCAAATGCCGCCGCGAACCACAGCCCGAGCGCACCCCGAGCCTAGATGTCCACCGATCGCATCGTCCCCTTCGAAGCCGGTGACGGCCGCTGCCTCAACCTGATCCAGGTGCGCGGCGCGAGCGCGCCGACCCGAGGCCCGGTGCTGCTGGTGCACGGCGCAGGGGTGCGCGCCAACATCTTCCGCCCGCCGCTGGCGACCACGTTCGTCGACGCGCTGCTCGCCGACGGCTACGACGTCTGGCTCGAGAACTGGCGCGCCAGCATCGACTTCGACCCGATCGAGTGGACGCTCGACCAGGCCGCGCTGTACGACCACCCGGCCGCCGTGCGCACCGTCGTGGCCGAGACCGGCGCGGCGCGCATCAAGGCGGTGGTCCACTGCCAGGGCTCGACCAGCTTCACGATGTCGGCGCTGGCCGGTCTGGTGCCGCAGGTCGACACCGTCGTCTCGAACGCCGTCTCGCTGCACCCGCGCGTGTCGTGGGTCGCGCGCCAGAAGGGCCGCTTCGCGCTGCCGCTGGTCGGCGCGCTGACGCCCTACCTCGACCCGCGCTGGGGCGAGCACGCCGAGGGCTTCGTGCCCCGTGCGCTGCAGGCGCTGGTCAGGCTCACGCACCACGAGTGCGACAACGGCGTCTGCCGCTTCTCGAGCTTCACCTATGGCACCGGGCCTGCGGTGCTGTGGCGGCACGAGAACCTCGACGACGCGACGCACGACTGGATCCGCGGCGAGTTCGCCGCCGTGCCGATCAGCTTCTTCGAGCAGATGACGCACTGCCTGGCCGCCGGCCACCTGCTGCGCCAGGAGCACCTGCCCGAACTGCCCGAGGACTTCACCGCGCAGCCGCCGCGCACCGACGCGCGCTTCGCCTTCATCGCCGGCGAGCTGAACGATTGCTTCAGGTGGCAGAGCCAGCAGGCCAGCTTCGACTGGTTCGAGCGCCAGCGACCCAACTACCACTCGCTGCACGTGCTGGGCGGCTACGGCCACCTCGACGTGTTCATCGGCCGGCACGCCGCGCGCGACACCTTCCCGGTGCTGCTCGCTGAGCTCGACAGGCCGAACTGACAGGCCCACCCGATCCCGCACACGCCATGTCCTTGCCCGCAAGACAAGCCCGCCTCGAAGGCCGCCACGCCCTGGTCGACGGCATACCTTTCACCATGCCGATCAACTCCGAGCAGTCGCCGGCGCTGATGGCGGTGTTCACGGTCGACCTCGACGCGGCGCGCGCGCTGATGCCGTGCAACGAGGTGCACCCGTTCCAGCTCTGGCGGCGCGCGCTGCTGGTCATCACCGTCATCGACTACCGCATCACCGACATCGGCAAGTACATCGAGTACTCGATCGCCATCGCCTGCACCCACGGTGCCAGGCCGGCCCCGCGCCTGCTGCCCGGGCTGCTGATGAAGCACTACGGCACGGGCCAGTTCGTCTGGGACCTGCCGGTCTCGAGCGAGGTCTCGGTCAAGGGCGGCAAGGGCATCTGGGGCATGCCCAAGCACCGGGCCAGCCTCGACTTCCGTGTCGGCGAGCGCTGGGTGTCGAGCCAGTACGACCTCGATGGCCAGATGATGATGCGCGTCGACGTGAAGAAACCGAGGTCGGCCTGGCTGTCGCTGAGCCTGGGCGCAGCCAACTACTGCGCCTTCCGCGGCATGCTGATGAAAAGCCGCATCTACTTCAAGGGCCGGCTCGGCTTCTCGCTCTTCGAGCCCGGCTCGGCGCGGCTGCTGATCGGCGAGCACCCGCGCATGGCGGCGCTGAAGGCGCTGGACATCGCGCCCGACCCGATCATCGCCGGCTTCTTCCCGTCCACCGCCGGCGTGCTCGACGACTACTTCGAGAACTGGTTCATCACCGCGCCGCAGCCGCCGGCGGCGCCGATGGAGGGACTCGAATCGACGCACCCGCTGGGTCAGTCGCAGGACTGGCTCGCCGCGCCGCGGCGCGCGCCGGACTGGGATCGCGATTGATCGGGGCCGCCAACGAGCTCGCGCCATGACGGCCCGCCTGCTGATCCTCAACCACGCATTGCTCTTGCTGTGCGCCTCGATTTACTTGGGCACCGGTGCCGAGATGGTGCTGTTCACCTTCCCCATCGCGCCGCAACTGACAACCGACAACTACTACCTGCACTACGTGCCCGAGATCGCCGCAGCCACCGCGTTCTTCACGCCGATGACGAAGATCATGCTGGCCAGTGGCTGCGTGATGCTGGTGGCCGAATGGCGTCAACCGACGCGCTGGGTGCCGATCGTCGTGCTCCTGGCCGTAGTCGCCGCAACACTGCTGACCACGCAGTGGATCTTTCCGCTCAATGCCGAAATGGCCACCCACATCAAGGACGGGGGTCGCCTGCATGCAGTGCTCGATGAGTTCATGCGGCTGAGCCGGCTGCGCCTGGGCTTCTGGTGCGTGGAATGGGCTGCCATGGCCTGGTATTTCGCCCGCTGGGCAATGCGGGCGCGCTATGCCGCCTGGCTGTCGTGACGGGGAGCTCGACGGTGATCCTGCTCGCGATCGAACGCAAAGCCACCACCGCGATCGCATCGATCACGGTGCTGACTGGCGCCGCGCAAATGGTGCTGCCAGCCGCGCTGTTGCCACTGCTGGCCGTCACGCCGACGCCTGCAGCGGCACAGCTCTTCGCCACTGTTGGCATGTTCATGCTGTTGTTCGGCGGCGCGGTGCTGCACGCGCAGCACCGCTCGGCGGCGCTGCCCGTGGTGTTGCTGTGGGCCGCGCTGCAAAAGCTCGGCGCGGCAGTGCTGGTCGCCTGGGCCGTGCGGCGCGGCATCTTTGGCTCCCAGGCACTTGTCGTGGCCGCTTTCGACGGCGCCAGTGCGCTGCTCTTTTTCGACCTGCGGCATCGAGGCGGCTGATGGCATTCGCCCAGTGCCCGCCCATCGCTGCCGAGCGCGGCAGCGCCCCGCGCCGCGCGCTGGTGCTGGCCGGCGGCGGCATGCGCGTGGCCTACCAGGCCGGCGCGGTCAAGGCGCTGTTCGATGCCGGGCTGCGTTTCGACCATGCCGACGGCGCCTCGGGCGGAACGATCAACCTGGCCGCACTGATGTCGGGCGTCACGCCCGACGCGCTGTGCGAGCGCTGGCGCGCGCTCGCGGTGCGCGACTTCGCCGCGCTGCGCCCGCGCACCGAGTACCTGCACGCGGCGCGCATGCCGGCACTGGGCAGCGCCAGCGGCCTGGCCGGCAAGGTCTACCCGGCGCTGGGCATCGACATCGATCGCATCCGTGCCGCCACCGGCATCGAGGCCTCGTTCAGTGTCTGCCGTTTCGACGACAAGACGGTCGTCGCGCTGCCGCACACCGGGCTCGACCTGCCGCGGCTGGTGGCCGCCGCGTCGCTGCCGATCTTCATGCCGGCGGTGCAGGCGGGCGGCCACGTGTGGACCGACGCGGTCTGGATCAAGGACGCCAACCTGCTGGCCTGCATTGAGCGCGGTGCGCGCGAGCTGTGGCTGGTCTGGTGCATCGCCAACACGCCGCGCTGGCACCCCGGCGCGTTCCGCCAGTACGTGCACATGATCGAGATGAGCGCGGTCGGCGCGCTGAACTGGGAACTGGCGACGATCGCCGACTGCAACGCCCGCATCGCGCGCGGCCAGACCGTGCTCGGCCACGACCAGCCGATCAGCGTGCACATCGTCAGGCCCGAGTTGCCGCTGCCGCTCGACCCTGACTTCTTCCTCGGCCGCATCGATGCCGCCACGCTGATCGACATGGGCTACCGCGACGCGCGGCGGTCTCTGCGCGAGGCGCGATGCGCCCCGCTGGACCCGAGCGCCACCGCGATGCGCGAGCCCAGCACCGGAATCACGTTTCGCGAGACCATGGCCGGCGGCTTCACGCTCGGCGCCACCGACCCAAGTTCCGGCGCCACCGGGCCCGACACGCTGGCGATGCACGCGACGATCCACATCGACGACATCGCCGGCTTCGTCGCCGACCCGCAGCACGGCGCCGACCTCACCGGCCACGTCGACTTCGCGCCGATGGGTGTGGCCATCCCCGCCGAATCGGGACGCTTCGGCCTGTTCACGCCGAGCAGCGATCCGGCGCTGGCCTACATGGTCTACGAGCTCGGCTTCCGGTACGCCGGCGAGTCGTGGTACCTCGCCGGCAAGAAGCACGTGCGCTGCGGCGCGCCGTGGCACCTGTGGGGCCAGACCACGACGCTGTACACGACGCTGCACCGCGGCGTCGACGCGAGCGCGCCGATCGCCGGCGCCGGCGTGCTGCGGCTCGGCGTGGCCGAGCTGTTCAAGCTGCTCGGCACGCTGCACGCCACCGAGGCTGCGGGCACCGGACCGGCCGCGGCGGCGGTGTGGCGCTTCTTCAGGTTCTTCAGCGGCGAGTTGCTGCGCAGCTACGTGTTGCAGCGGCCGCTGGGCGGCAGCGGCGCGATGCGTCGTTGAGCGCCGGCAGCCACACCGTGCCGTCGAAGACGACGCTTTCGCCACGCCCCGCGATGCACGCCACGACCTCCGACCCCGGTCCCTCGCGCATCGAGCTCGTCACCCAGGAGCCGATGGTCAACTGGCTCGCGCCCGGCCAGCTGCTGCGCACCGGCGTACGCGCCGCGGTGGCCGCGACCTTCGGCGAGTTCGCCGACGGCCGGGAGGTGCAGGCCGCGCTGCACCCGGCGGCGGCCAGGCCGGCGCTCGACTTCAGCGCCCGCGACGCACTGTGGCTCGACTATCTGGCCGACACCGGCGACGGCTGGGACTCGACCTACTCGGTGGCCTACTGCGTCAGCCGCGACCGGCTCGACGGCGTCGCCGGCGCGCACCAGCCCTTGCCGCGCGGCCAGTTGCTGATGCTCGGAGGCGACCAGGTCTACCCGACCCCCGCGCACGGCGGCTACCGCACGCGCTTTCTCGACCCGTTCCGCAGCGCCCTGCCGGCGCCGGTGGGCGCGCCGGACCCCTGGCCGGAGGCGACGCGATTCGCCGCACGCGCGCGGCCGCCCGCCGACGAACTCGTCGAGCAGCCGGTGCTGCTGGCGCTGCCCGGCAACCACGACTGGTACGACGGGCTGCGCGGCTTCAACCAGCTGTTCTGCGCGCGCCAGCCGATCGGCCGCTGGCGCACCGTGCAGCACACGAGTTATTTCGCGGTTCGGCTGCCGCACGGCTGGTGGCTGTGGGCCGTCGACCTGCAACTGGCCTCGTCGCTCGACGCGCCGCAGCGCGACTACTTCCGCGACGTCGCCGCGCCGCTGCTGCGCCCCGGCGAGCGCGTCATCCTGTGCGGCCCGGAGCCGAGCTGGATCGACGAGAGCGAGCGCGTGCGGCGCGCCGCCAGCGGCGGCCTGGCCGCGCTCGAAACCAGGAGCGCGCGTTTCGCCGGGCTGCAGCAGATCGAGACCCTCGTCGCGAACAGCCCGGCCACGCTGGCGCTGGTGCTCGCCGGCGACCTGCACCACTACGCGCACTACACGCCCGCTGCCAGCAGTGGCGCGCCGCACCGCATCACCTGCGGCGGCGGCGGCGCCTACCTGCTCGGCACGCACGACCTGCCGGCGTCGCTCGCCTTCCGCGGCGGCCAAGGCTACGAGCAGACGACGCTCGGCGCGTGCTTCCCGCCGCGCGACGAGTCGAAGCGGCTGCGCAACCGCGCGCTGTGGATGCCGCAGCGCAACCTCGCGTTCTGCGCCTTGCTCGGCGCGCTGTACCTGCTGCTGGCGTGGTTGCTGCAAAGCGGCAGCCGCGCGCTGCTGCCGCGCGGGCACAGCCTGCTCGAGGCGCTCGAAGCCGCCGCAGCCGGCGACGTGCCGCGGGTTCTCGGAATCATGCTCGAAAAGCACGGCATGCGAAGCTTCATGGAGCAGCGTCGCGAGCAGGTCCTCCGCTTGCCGGAATAAGGCCGGATTAACGGCTAC
>JBBIPS010000046.1:0-13492 GCA_037442725.1 Burkholderiales bacterium
TTCCCAACCCAAGATGCTCGGCGTCAAGGCCTATGGTGGCCAGACCATCCCGGCCGGCTCGATCATCGTGCGTCAGCGCGGTACGCGTTTCCACGCCGGCGACAACGTCGGCATGGGCAAGGATCACACGCTGTTCGCGCTGGTTGATGGCCAGGTGAAATTCGACATCAAGGGTGCGCTGAACCGGCAGACGGTCAGCGTGATGCCAGTCTGACGCGCAACCGGCGCCGGCCCAGCAAAGCCCCGGCGTGCCGGGGCTTTTGTCTTTGCGGCACAGCCGCAGATCGAACATCATGAAGTTCGTCGACGAAGCCACCATCGACGTTGCAGCCGGCAACGGCGGCGCCGGCTGCATGAGCTTCCGGCGCGAGAAGTTCATTCCGTTCGGTGGTCCCAATGGCGGCGACGGCGGTCGCGGCGGCAACGTCCTTGCGGTGGGCGATGTCAACCTCAACACGCTGATCGACTACCGCTATGCGCGCCGGCACGAGGCGCGCAACGGCGAAGCGGGCCGTGGTTCGGACCAGTTCGGCGCCGCCGCTGCGGACATCGTCTTGCGCATGCCGATGGGCACCATCGTCAAGGACGCCGACACCGGCGAGGTCGTCGCCGAGTTGCTGGTGCCAGGCGAGAAGGTCCTGCTCGCCAAGGGCGGTGATGGTGGCTTCGGCAATCTGCACTTCAAGAGCAGCACGAACCGCGCTCCGCGACAGAAGACACCCGGCTGGCCGGGCGAACAAAAGAAGCTCAAGCTCGAGTTGCGCCTGCTGGCCGACGTGGGTCTGCTGGGCATGCCCAACGCGGGCAAGTCGACGCTCATCGCAGCCATTTCCAATGCGCGGCCCAAGGTCGCCGACTATCCCTTCACGACGCTGCACCCCAACCTGGGCGTCGTTCGCGCCGGTCCCGATCGCAGCTTCGTCGTGGCCGACATTCCAGGCCTGATCGAGGGCGCGGCCGAGGGTGCAGGGCTGGGCCACTACTTCCTGCGTCATCTGCAGCGCACACGCTTGCTGTTGCACATCGTCGACATGGTGCCGTTCGACGCTGCCGTCGATCCCGTCGCCCAGGCCCGCGCCATCATCAGGGAACTGCGCAAGTACGACGAATCCTTGTACGAGAAACCGCGCTGGCTGGTGCTCAACAAGATGGACATGGTGCCCATCGCGGAGCGCGCCTCGCAGGTCAAGGAGTTCGTCAGGCGGCTGCGCTGGCGCGGCCCGGTGTTCCAGATCTCGGCGCTGGCCCGCGACGGGCTCGGCCCGATGGTCCAGGCGATCTACCAGCACGTGGCCGAGCACAAACAGGCCGACCCGCCCGAGACCGATCCGCGCTTCATCGATGCGGCGGGCGCCATCGACACGCGGGGCGGCGATGACTGAGGTGCTGGCGCGCGCCCACCGCATCGTCGTGAAGGTCGGGTCGAGCCTGGTCACCAACGACGGCCGGGGCATCGACGCCGCGGCCGTGGGCAACTGGTGCCGGCAGCTCGCGGCGCTGGCCAGCCAGCGGCGCGAACTGGTGATGGTCTCGAGCGGCGCGATCGCCGAAGGCATGAAGCGCCTGGGCTGGGCCTCGCGGCCGACCGAACTGCATGAACTGCAGGCCGCCGCGGCGGTGGGGCAGATGGGCCTGGCGCAGATGTACGAGACTCAGCTCTCGAGTCACGGCATGCGCAGCGCGCAGGTGCTGCTCACGCACGCCGACCTGGCTGACCGGGAGCGCTACCTCAACGCGCGTTCGACGCTGCTGACGTTGCTGAGGCTGCGCGTCATCCCGGTGATCAATGAGAACGACACCGTCGTCAACGACGAGATCAAGGTCGGCGACAACGACACACTCGGCGCGTTGGTGGCCAACCTGATCGAGGCGGATGCACTGGTGATCCTGACCGACCAGCGTGGGCTGTACTCGGCCGACCCGCGATCGGAACCAAGGGCGCGCTTCGTCGAAGAGGCCACAGCTGGCGACCCGGCGCTCGAACTGATGGCGGGTGGCGCGGGCAGCTCGGTCGGCCGCGGCGGCATGATCACCAAGGTCCTGGCCGCCAAGCGCGCCGCCGGCAGCGGCGCGAGCACGGTGATCGCCTGGGGTCGCGAGCCCGACGTGCTGTTGCGGCTGGCAGCTGGCGAGGCGATCGGGACCACGTTGTCGGCGGGCACGGCCAAGCTTGCAGCGCGCAAGCAGTGGCTTGCCGATCACCTGCAGCTGCGTGGCGCGGTGGTCGTCGACGACGGTGCTGCGCTCAAGCTGCGCGACGAGGGCAAGAGCCTGTTGCCGATCGGCGTGACCGAGGTCGAGGGCGACTTCCGTCGCGGCGACGTGATCGCGGTGCGATCGAGCGCCGGGGTTGAGATTGCGCGCGGACTGGCCAATTATTCGGCCACCGAAGCCCGCCTCATCGCGCGCAAGCCGTCGTCGCAGATCGAGGCCATGCTCGGCTACGCCAACGAGTCCGAACTCATCCATCGGGACAATCTCGTGCTCGCGTGAGCGAGCGCGAGATTGCGCCGCAGGCTCATATCGGCGCAGCCGATGTGAAGCCGCGCGAGCGACGGGCCGCAGGCACAACGGGGCGTCAGGTTCGTGCTCGCGTGAGCGAGCGCGAGATTGCGCCGCAGGCTCATATCGGCGCAGCCGATGTGAAGCCGCGCGAGCGACGGGTCGCAGGCACAACGGGGTGTCAGGTTCGTGCTCGCGTGAGCGAGCGCGAGATTGCGCCGCAGGCACAGCAAGCGCCGGCACCGAGGCCTACTCGTCCAGTTCGGACCTGGCCATCTCGACGTCCAGGCGCTCCATCGCATCGGCAGGCTTGCAGCTGGCGGCGTCGGCGTAGAGTCGTTCCGCCTCCTTCAAGCGCTTGTCGCCCTCCAGCATCACCAGGCCGTTGGCGTACTCGATCATCGCGATCGCCGAGCCGGGGTTCAGCTGCAGCGCGCGCTGGAACATCTTCAGTCCGGTGGCGGCGTCGGCACCCTGCGTTCGACCCAGCAGCTTGCCGACCTTGTCGATCACCTCGGCGTGGAAGGCACCGAGCGCGATGTGTGCATCGGCATGCTTGGGCGCCAGCGCGATGGTGGTCTCGAGCGCGTGCTTGACTTTGGCGCCCAGCCCTTGCGCCAACGCCTTGGCCACGCTGATGCCCTGGCTGTAGCGTCCCAGCGCATAGGCCATCCAGTAGTGTGCATTGGGGTTCTTCGGCTCTGCGGCAGCCTGCGCCTCCGCGCGGGCGATGACCTCTTGCAACAGCGCGAGCTTGGTCTTCTCGCTCTTCTCGAGGTAGTTGGCGTAGATGGCCTGCGCCTTGTTGGCCACCGTGGTGCCCCCCGGGTTGCCGGCTGAGGCGGCTTTCAGCCCGGCCTCGCAGGCCTTCTGGAACTCGCCGGCGTGGAACAGCGTCCACGCGGCAAGCACGTTGTCGTCCTTCGGCAGCGGCTCGACGTCGCCAGCGTGCAGCCGTGCCCAGTGTTTCCTCAGCGTCGCCGGGTCGCGGACGTAGTCAGCGTTGTCGTAGGGGAATGCGGTCCATCTGGCCATCGGGTCGTCTCCTGTCTTGTTGTGGCCGACTCTTCGCGGGATCAGTTGCCGTTGCGATACGCGCCGGCGAGCCTGAACAGGTGCTCGCGCGCGGACGGCTCGAGGTAGGGCATCAGCAGGCTCAGCACATGGTACGCGCCGCGCGAAAGCGCGGCGCTGGCGTGTTCGGGCTCGAGCGCCTGGCGCGGATCGCGCACGTACTCATAGCTCAGCCAGTAGGTCAGCACCACGACCATCGAGCTGGCCACGGGTTCGGCTTCGCGCGGGTCGATGCGGATGGTCTCGCCGCGAGTCAGTCCGTCGAGCACCGCCTGCACCGCCCGCGACTTGTTCTTCAGCACGAACTGGAAGTGCGTCTCGAGCCGTCGGTTCTTGCTGAGCAGGTCGTTCAGGTCGCGGTACAGGAAGCGGTAGCGCCAGATGAGCTCGAACAGCATGTGGAAGAACAGCCACGCGTCCTCGACATTGCGAACGCTGTCCGCCGCCTGCAGCAGATCGTTCAGTGCCAGTTCGTAACGGTCGAACAACGCATTGATCAGCTCGTCCTTGGCCGGGTAGTGGTAGTAGAGGTTGCCCGGGCTGATGCCGAGTTCGGCCGAGATCAGCGTCGTGCTGACGTTGGGCTCACCGAAGCGGTTGAACAGGTCGAGCGCGACCTCGAGGATGCGCAGCGCGGTGCGGCGCGGCTTCTTGGGGGGACTGGGCGGCATGGGTCGCGGCGATGGCTGCCGGGAATCTAGCACCAACGCCGCAGCGACGATCCGGCGCCATGGCGCTCCCTACAATCGCGGTCCATGCCTGCCATCCGTTTCCAACAGGTCGTCAAGACCTACGTCGGGGCCGGCGGCAGTTTCAACGCACTGGCGGGCGTGAGCTTCGACATCGCGCAGGGCGAGTTCTTCGGCCTGCTCGGCCCCAACGGCGCCGGCAAGACGACGCTCATCAGCGTCCTGGCCGGCCTGGCCCGCGCCAGCAGCGGGCGCGTCACCGTGATGGGACACGATGTTCGCGACGACTACGTCGCCGCGCGCATGGCGCTGGGCGTCGTTCCGCAGGAGTTGGTGTTCGACCCCTTCTTCACGGTACGCGAGGCCCTGCGCATCCAGAGCGGCTACTTCGGCGTGCGCCGCAACGACGACTGGATCGACGAGTTGCTCGCCAACCTCGGCCTGGCCGACAAGGCCTCGGCAAACATGCGCCAGCTCTCGGGCGGCATGAAGCGCCGTGTGCTGGTGGCGCAGGCGCTGGTGCACCGGCCACCGGTGATCGTGCTCGACGAACCGACCGCCGGCGTCGACGTCGAATTGCGCCAGACGCTGTGGGCCTTCATCGCCCGGTTGAACCGCGAGGGCCACACCGTGCTGCTGACCACGCATTACCTCGAGGAGGCCGAGGCGCTGTGCCAGCGCATCGGCATGCTCAAGCAGGGTGCACTGGTCGCGCTGGACCGTACCGCCAACCTGCTCGCCGGTACCGCCAGCACGATGTTGCGTTTCAAGACCGACCGGCCCCTGCCCGCGACGCTGGTGGCGCGGGCACGCGTGACCGGTCGCGTTGCGCAGGTCAAGGTGCGCGACGCGTCGCAAGTCGAACACACGCTGGCCGACCTGCGCATGGCCGGGGTCAAGGTCGAGGACCTCGAGATCGGCCGCGCCGAC
The DNA here is from genome assembly GCA_037442725.1 of Burkholderiales bacterium. Lineage (GTDB taxonomy): Bacteria > Pseudomonadota > Gammaproteobacteria > Burkholderiales > Burkholderiaceae_C > Pseudaquabacterium. The sequence continues at coordinate 5,196 of JBBIPS010000046.1, forward strand.
CTCGAGGATGTGTTTCTCGAGATCATGCAGGGCGGCGTCACCCGGGTGCATGGGATCGCCTCTCAGCCCGCGATGCCATGAGGCTGCACGGCGCCGGCACGCTGTTCTACAAGGAGGTGCTGCGCTTCTGGAAGGTCGGCTTCCAGACCGTGGCCGCGCCGGTGATCACCGCGGTGCTGTACCTGCTGATCTTCGGCCATGTGCTGCAGGGCCGCGTGCAGGTGTTCCCCGGTGTCGGCTACACCAGCTTCCTGATCCCCGGGCTGGTGATGATGAGCGTGCTGCAGAACAGCTTCGCCAACAGCTCGTCGAGCCTGATCCAGAGCAAGATCACCGGCAACCTCGTCTTCCTGTTGCTGTCGCCGCTGTCGCACCGGGCCTGGTTCGCCGCCTATGTCGGCGCGTCGGTGGTGCGCGGCCTGGCGGTCGGACTGGGGGTGTTCCTGGTCACCGTGTGGTTCGCGCCGCCTGCGTTCGTCGAACCGTGGTGGATCGTCGTCTTCGCGATCCTCGGCGCCGGCATGTTGGGTGCGCTGGGTCTGATTGCCGGACTGTGGGCGGAGAAGTTCGACCAGATGGCAGCGTTCCAGAACTTCATCATCGTGCCGATGACCTTCCTCTCCGGGGTTTTCTACTCGGTGCATTCGCTGCCGGGATTCTGGCTCGCGGCCAGCCACCTGAATCCGTTCTTCTACATGGTCGACGGCTTCCGCCGCGGCTTCTTCGGCAGCAGCGACGTCTCGCCGTGGCTGAGCCTGGGCGTGGTCGGCGCGAGCTTCCTGCTGGTGTCGGCGCTCGCGCTGCGGCTGCTGGCCAGCGGGTACAAGCTGCGGCAATGAGATAATTTCTCCATGTCCGACCCCACCGCCGACGAAGTGCGCGGCTTCATTGCCGCCAGCCTGCCCTGCGAGCACGTCGAGGTCGAAGGCGACGGGCGGCATTTCTTCGCCACCATCGTCTCGTCGGAGTTCGACGGCAAGAGCCGCATCGGGCGCCACCAGCGGGTCTTCGCGGCGCTGGGCGACAAGATGCGCGCGCAGATCCATGCGCTGTCGATGAAGACGCTCACCCCCGCCGAATGGGCCGCCGCCGAGGCGCCGAACCACCCCCATCACTGAACGCATCCGCGGCAGTGCGGCGCGGGCGGGAAACGACGTCGGGCTCGCCGGCGCACGGGTTCCTCCTCCGCAACGTGCGGCGCGACCCGGCTCCACTTCATGGACAAACTTCTCATTCGCGGCGGTCGTCCGCTGCACGGGACGGTGGCGATCTCCGGCGCCAAGAACGCTGCGCTGCCCGAGTTGTGCGCGGCGCTGCTGGTGGCCGAGCCGGTGACGCTGCACAACGTGCCGCAGTTGCAGGATGTGGCCACCGTGCTGAAGTTGCTGCGCCACATGGGCGCGGCGGCCGATCGGTCCGTCGCGCTGGCAGACGCGGTGACGATCGACGCGGCCGCGGTCGCGTCGCCCGAGGCACCGTACGAACTGGTCAAGACGATGCGCGCGTCGATCCTCGTCCTCGGTCCGCTGCTGACGCGCTTCGGCCGGGCCAGGGTGTCGCTGCCGGGCGGCTGCGCGATCGGCTCGCGGCCGGTGGACCAGCACATCAAGGGCCTGCAGGCGATGGGCGCCGAGGTCAGCGTCGCGCACGGCTATATCGAGGCCCGCGTGGCGGGTACGCACGGCGCACGCCTGCATGGCGCGAGGATCGCCACCGACATGGTCACCGTCACCGGCACCGAGAACCTGCTGATGGCTGCGACGCTGGCCGCGGGCGAGACCGTGCTCGAGAACGCCGCGCAGGAGCCTGAAGTTCCCGACCTCGCCGAACTGCTGATAGCGATGGGCGCGCGCATCGAGGGTCACGGCAGCCACCGCATCCGCATCCAGGGTGTCGAGCGACTGCATGCGCCGATCGAGCCGCACCGCATCATCCCGGACCGCATCGAAGCCGGCACGTTCCTGTGCGCGGTGGCCGCTGCCGGCGGCGACGTGCGGCTCGACGGCGCGCACGCCGGTCATCTCGACGCCGTCATCGACAAGCTGCGTGAGGCCGGTGTCACGATCGAAGCCGGCGCCGGCTGGATCCGCGTGCGCGCCGACCGCCGACCGAGCGCCGTGGGCTTGCGCACCAGCGAGTACCCCGCCTTCCCGACCGACATGCAGGCGCAGTTCATGGCGGTCAACAGCATCGCCGAGGGCACCGCCACGGTCAGCGAGACGATCTTCGAGAACCGCCTCATGCACGTCAACGAGCTGCTGCGGCTGGGCGCACGCATCGACGTCGACGGCCACACCGCAGTGGTGACGGGCGTGCCTGCGCTGTCAGGCGCGACGGTGATGGCCACCGATCTGCGTGCCTCGGCCAGCCTGGTGATCGCCGGCCTCGTGGCCACTGGCCAGACGGTGGTCGACCGCATCTACCATCTGGACCGCGGCTACGATCGCATGGAAGCCAAGCTGCGCGGCATCGGCGCCGACATCGAGCGCATCAAGTGACCACCCCGCTGACGCTCGCGCTGTCCAAAGGTCGCATCTTCGACGAGACGCTGCCGCTGCTGCAGGTCGCCGGTATCGAGGTCGCGGAAGACCCCGAGGCCAGCCGCAAGCTGATCCTGGCCACCCGCCGGCCCGGCGTACGCGTGGTGCTGGTGCGCGCCAGCGATGTGCCCACCTACGTCGAGTACGGCGGCGCCGACCTCGGCGTGGCGGGCCTGGACGTGCTGCTCGAGCACGCCGGGCAACGCGATGGCGGTGCGGCCGCGATGGGCCTGTACCAGCCGCTCGACCTGAAGATCGCACGCTGCCGCATGAGCGTCGCAGTGCGTGACGACTTCGACTACGCCGCCGCCGTCAAACAGGGCTCGCGCATCCGGGTTGCGAGCAAGTACACCTGGATCGCGCGCCAGCACTTCGCCGACAAGGGCGTTCACGTCGACCTGATCAAGCTCTACGGCTCGATGGAGCTCGCACCGCTGACCGGTCTGGCCGACGCGATCGTCGACCTCGTCTCGACCGGCAGCACGCTGGCGGCCAATCGCCTGGTCGAGGTCGAGCGCATCATGGACATCAGCTCGCGACTGGTCGTCAACCAGGCCGCATTGAAGTTGAAGCGCGAACCGATCCGCGTGCTGATCGAGGCCTTCGCGCGGGCCACGGCCTGAACACGCAACGCATCATGTTCGCCGTCGACCTGCGCCAGCTCAGCACCGCCGCCGCGGATTTCGAGGTGCAGCTCGAGCGCGTGCGCCACGTTTCCGCCGAGGCCGACCAGGCGATCGAGCAGCGCGTCGCCGAGATCCTCGACGATGTACGCAAGCGCGGCGACGCGGCGGTGCTCGAATACACCAAGCGCTTCGACCGGTTGCCGGCGACCTCGGTGGCCGAGCTCGAGTTGTCGCGCAATGAGCTCAAGCAGGCCCTCGACGCGATCACCCCGGCGCAGCGCGCCGCGCTGCACGCAGCGGCGCAGCGCGTCAGGGCCTATCACGAGCGCCAGTTGCAGGCCTGCGGCCTCGGCTGGCAGTACCGCGACGACGACGGCACGCTGCTCGGCCAGAAGGTCACGCCACTGGATCGGGTCGGCATCTACGTGCCGGGCGGCAAGGCGGCGTATCCGTCATCGGTGCTGATGAATGCACTGCCAGCGCAGGTGGCCGGAGTCGGCGAGGTCGTCATGGTGGTGCCCACGCCCGACGGCGACAAGAACGCGCTGGTGCTGGCCGCCGCTTTCGTCGCCGGCGTGACGCGTGTCTTCACGGTCGGCGGCGCCCAGGCGGTCGGCGCGCTGGCCTGGGGCACCGCGACGATCCCGCGCGTCGACAAGATCACCGGCCCCGGCAACGCCTATGTGGCCTGCGCCAAGCGGCGCGTGTTCGGCCAGGTCGGCATCGACATGATCGCGGGCCCGAGCGAGATCCTGGTGCTGGCCGACGGCAGCACGCCGGCCGACTGGGTGGCGATGGACCTGTTCAGCCAGGCCGAGCACGACGAGCTGGCGCAGAGTCTGTTGCTCAGCCCGGATGCGGCCTACCTGGCACAGGTCAAGGCAGCCATCGACCGTCTGCTGCCCGGCATGCCCAGGCGTGATGTGATCCGCGCCTCGCTCGAGACCCGCGGCGCGCTGATCCACACCCGTTCCATGGAGGAAGCCTGCGAACTCGCCAACCGCATCGCCCCCGAGCACCTGGAGATCAGCACGCGCGAGCCGCAGCGCTGGGAGCCGCTGCTGCGCCACGCCGGCGCGATCTTTCTCGGCGCCTACGCGAGCGAAAGCCTGGGCGACTACTGCGCCGGGCCGAACCACGTGCTGCCGACGTCCGGCACCGCACGCTTCTCTTCTCCGCTGGGCGTCTACGACTTCCAGAAGCGCAGCAGCCTGATCGAGGTGAGCGCGCCAGGTGCCCAGGTGCTGGGCCCGATCGCCGCCGAGCTTGCCGATGGCGAGGGCTTGCAGGCGCATGCCGCGGCCGCCAGGTTCAGGGCGAATCCGCATTGATACGAGACCTGCGCAGCACCCTTTCCGCGTTGCACGGACAATGCGTACCGGTCATGAAGAACGTGACGATCGCGCCGGACGAGAGCGCCGCCGATTGGGCCCGGATGGAGGCGCCGCAAAGCCGGCGTCTCGCGTCCAGTGGGCCAGACGTTGGCTGGAGGAGTTGCGGCACGACGATGCCTGCTGGCGCGCCATGCACGATTGGCGGCAGCGTGATCCGGCGTTCAAGCCCGATGTCTGTCCACACTCGAGGCGTGACGGCAACGACGCCCAGCGGCTCGATCGTCTTCGCCGACTCCGACGCCCCGCCGTGTTCCGAGGGCGGCGCGGCGAGCGTCGAACCCGCGGTCGCGCGGTGGCGGCACGGCACCCACCGCAGGCCGCGATGCGGGCGCGTCGGCACCCAGGTGTTGAACGGATTGGTTGTCAACGCCAGGCGCGAGTGGCATCCGCCGGTGCCTGCGCATGACGCACGTGCCGAGGTGCACCGCCGCCGGCGCTGGCAGCCGTGGCTGGTCGATCCTGCGCGGGTCGAGGCAGCGCGGTCCATCCGGAGCCGACTCCAGTTGAACGGCCGGCCAGCGTCGCCGGACGCCGCTGGCCGGCAGCACGGGTGTGAAACCATTGAGACCAAGGGCCTTCGTCACGACCAGCCGACCGGCTGCGTGCGCAGCGTCGATCCTTCCCTGATCGGGCCCGGCGTGCCCCACTCCTGGACATGACTGCCACGCTCGTCGACTGCATGTCGCGCTCGATCCGCCGCGACATCCAGGACATGCACGCCTACGCCGTTCAGCCCAGCGCCGGCCTGGTCAAGCTCGACACGATGGAGAACCCCTACCGGCTGCCGCAGGCGCTGCAGCGCGAACTAGGCGAGCGGCTCGGCCGCGTCGCGATCAACCGCTACCCGGCCGAGCGCACCGACGACCTGCGCGCGGCGCTGGCGGCACACGCCGGCATGCCCGCGGGCTGCGCACTGACGCTCGGCAATGGTTCGGACGAACTGATCTCGATGCTGGCGCTGGCGTGCGACGTCGCCGGTGCGGTGATCATGGCGCCGCTGCCGGGATTCGTGATGTACGCGATGTCGGCTGCGCTGCAGGGCATCCGTTTCGTCGGCGTGCCGCTGACCGCCGCTTTCGAACTCGACGCGCCGGCGATGCTGGCCGCCATCGAGGAACACAAGCCGACGCTGCTGTACCTGGCGTACCCGAACAACCCGAGCGCCAACCTGTGGGACGACGCCGTGATCGACCGTTGCATCGACGCCGTCGGCCGCGGCAGCGGACTGGTGGTGATCGACGAGGCCTACCAGCCCTTCGCCGCGCGCGACTCGATGCACCGGTTGCGCCGCCATCCGCACGTCATGCTGATGCGCACGATGAGCAAGTTCGGCCTGGCCGGTGTGCGCATCGGCTACCTGATCGGCGCCGCCGCTCTGGTGGGCGAGATCGAGAAGTTGCGCCCGCCGTTCAACATCGGCGTGCTCAACGCCGAGGCCGCGCTGTTCGGGCTCGAGCATGCCGACGAGTACGCGCGCCAGGCGGCGGCGATCCGCAGCGAACGCGAGCGCGTGTTCGCGCTGCTCGCCGAAACGCCGGGGGTGCAGCCCTTCCCGAGCCAGGCCAACATGATCCTGGCGCGCGTGCCCGATGCCGCCGCCACATTCAGCGCCATGAAGCAGCGCGGCGTGCTGGTCAAGAACGTCTCGCCGCTGCACCCGCTGCTGGCCGATTGCCTGCGCATCACGATCGGTACGCCCGACGAGAACCGGCTGATGATCGAGGCGCTGCGCGCCAGCCTCTGACATGGACGACAAGGACACCCCCCTCATGGACCGCACCGCCGAGCGCGTCGCCGACCGCATTGCCGACGTCCGTCGCGACACCCGGGAGACGCGGATCCGCGTCCGCGTCAACCTCGACGGTACGGGTCAGTCCAGGCTGGCCACCGGCATCGGTTTCTTCGACCACATGCTCGATCAGGTGGCGCGCCACGGCCTGATCGACCTCGAGATCGAGGCCAACGGCGACCTGCACATCGACGGCCACCACACCGTCGAGGACGTCGGCATCACGCTCGGCCAGGCGGTGGCGCAGGCGGCGGGCGACAAGCGCGGCATCACGCGCTACGGCCATGCCTACGTGCCGCTCGACGAGGCGCTGTCGCGCGTCGTCGTCGACTTCTCCGGACGGCCCGGGCTGCACATGGACATCGCGTTCAAGTCCGGCAGGGTCGGCGCCTTCGACACGCAACTGGCGTTCGAGTTCTTCCAGGGCTTTGCCAGCCATGCGCTCGTCACGCTGCACATCGACAACCTCAAGGGCAACAACGCGCACCACCAGGCCGAGACGGTGTTCAAGGCCTTCGGCCGCGCGCTGCGCATGGCGCTCGCGCCGGACGCGCGCGCGGCCGGCGTGGTGCCCTCGACCAAGGGTCGCCTGTAGGCCGTGGGCAAGACCGTCGCCGTCGTCGACTACGGCATGGGCAACCTGCGCTCGGTGTCGCAGGCGGTGCTGCACGTGGCCGCCGGCACAGGGTACGAGGTGATCGTCACGCGATGCCCCGAGCAGGTTCGAGCGGCCGAGCGCGTGGTGCTGCCGGGCCAGGGCGCGATGCGCGACTGCATGCGCGAGTTGCGCGGCTCGGGTCTGCTCGAGGCGGTGCTCGACGCCGCGCGCTGCAAACCCCTGATGGGTGTGTGCGTGGGCATGCAGATGCTGCTCGAGCACAGCGATGAGCAGGACACGCCCGGGCTCGGCCTGATCCCGGGCCGCGTGCATCGCTTTGACCTCGACGGCCGGCTGCAGCCCGACGGCAGCCGGTTCAAGGTGCCGCAGATGGGCTGGAACCAAGTCTTCCAGATGCAGCCCGGCGGTGAACGCCACCCGATGTGGGCCGGTGTGCCTGATGGCAGTTGGTTCTACTTCGTCCACAGCTACTACGCCCGACCGTCGGAGCCCCGCCACACCGCGGGCCAGACCGACTACGGCGGCCGCTTTACCAGCGCGCTGGCGCGGGATAACATTTTTGCGGTCCAGTTCCACCCCGAGAAGAGCGCCGGCCCCGGTCTGCGTCTGTACCGCAACTTCCTCGGCTGGAAGCCCTGATCAACCCGTCATCCACTGCCAGCACCTGCCATGCTGCTGATTCCTGCGATCGATCTGAAGGGCGGCCACTGCGTGCGCCTCGAACAGGGCGACATGAACGCCTCGACCACATTCGGCGAAGACCCAGCCATGATGGCGCGGCGCTGGCTCGATGCCGGGGCGCGGCGACTGCACCTGGTGGACCTGAACGGCGCCTTCGCCGGCAAGCCGGTCAACGAGGCGGCGATCAAGTCGATCTTGACCGAAGTCGGCGACCGGGTCCCGGTGCAGCTCGGCGGCGGCATCCGCGACCTGGACACCATCGAGCGCTATCTCGACGACGGCATCAGCTACGTCATCATCGGCACCGCCGCGGTCAAGAGCCCGGGTTTCCTGAAGGATGCCTGCGTCGCCTTCGGCGGCCACGTCATCGTCGGGCTCGACGCCAGGGACGGTGCAGTGGCCACCGACGGCTGGAGCAAGTTGTCAGGCCATGAGGTGGTGGACCTGGCCAGGAAGTTCGAGGACTACGGCGTCGATGCCGTGGTCTACACCGACATCGGCCGCGACGGCATGCTCACCGGCATCAACGTCGACGCGACGGTGAAGCTGGCGCGCGCCCTCACCGTCCCGGTGATCGCCTCGGGCGGGCTGTCCGGCCTGGCCGACATCGAACGGCTGTGCGCGGTCGAGCGCGAGGGCATCACCGGG